>CAXBAZ010000395.1:0-4562 GCA_963973395.1 uncultured Acidimicrobiaceae bacterium | reverse complement strand
CCCGCCCCGACGTCGACCTCGGCCACGAACTGACCAAGGCGATCGTCAACGTCCGCGAGTCACTGAGGATCTCGCCGTCCTGATTCGACCGGAGCGCGTCGGGGCGCACCGGAGTCGGGTGAGCCGCCGACTCGCTCGTTCCTCACCGCAGGGAAATACTCTGCGTCGATGGCGGCTGGAGAGTCTGCGGCGGAGCAGGCACGGAAGAAGCGCGAGCGGGCGGCTCGCCTGGAACGCGAGGCGGAGAAGTGGGAACGCGGTGCCGAAGGAGAACGGCGGATCGCTGCCGTCCTCGATCGACTTCCCTCCGATTACGTCGTCTTCCACGATCTGCAACTTCCGGACTCCAAAGCAAACGTAGATCACCTGGTCATCGGCCCGACGGGCGTGTGGGCGGTCGACAGCAAGAGCTACACGTACCCGGTGACGGTCGGCTCTGGAAAAGGCGCCGGCATGCTCTGGACCGGGCGGCGGCCCTTGACCAAGACGATCGAGACGTCGATCTGGGAGGCGTCTGTCGTCGCCGAGCTCGTCGGCTATCCGGTGGAACCATTGATGTGTGTTCTGGCTCCATCGCTGCCGAAGAACTCATTTGAATGGGATGGGCTTCGACTGTGCTCGCCGTCGCATCTGCGCAGCGAGCTGGAATCGGGCGACGGCACGATCGATGTAGCAGCAGCGACGTTCGCAGTACGACACGCCTTTGGCGTCGGGCCCGAGGATCGCACGCCGGCCGCCCGGTCCCAGCACGCGCCGAGCCTGGCGCCGGAGTTGTCTCCGGCGCCGAGACGCTCGACGAAGCGTCCGCCGCTCCGCCGTCCTTCTGAACGCGTCAGGCCTGAGCGCCGTCCGTCCGGCCGCCGGCGATCCTCTGAGAGCCGAGGCGGTTTGCTGAAGCTGCTCATGTTCGCGCTGTTCTTGATCTTCGGAGCGCCGCTCGTATTGAAGATGGTCAACTCGCTCGGTCAGGAGGGCGGACGTCGACTGGCCGAGTCGATGATCGCAACGCCCTCGTCGGAGCCGGGCAGCACGACCACGGCACCCACGACGACGCCGGCCACGACGACCACCACGCCGATCGTCATCGACCCTCCGCCACCGTTCACGTACACGGTGACATGCGCCCTGAACGGCCCAGCGTGGGACGTGCATGTCATGTGGCCCGGCGAGCCGCCGGACGGCGTTGCATCGATCGGTGTTCGAACCCGATTCGACGACGGCCCGGTTCGCCAACACTCGACCTCGACGTGGTCAGAACCGGGGCACCCGCCTGCGACGGTGCGACTCACGCCCTCGAACGGCGAGTTCACGATCATCGGCGTCTACCGAGACGGGCTCGGCCGTGTGCTCGCATCGGCCGAGACGCCGTTCGAGACGCCGTCGCTCGTCTGTTGAGCGCCGGCGAGACCGGCACACTCCACCGGACGTGGGAGCTGCGTCCCAAGCTCACTGCCTACGACGCCACGTACGTCGCTCTCGCCGAGGCGTTGGACTGCCGGCTGCTCACCGCCGACCAGCGGCTCGCCGGAGCGCCGGGCCTGAACTGTTCGGCCACCGTGATGACCACCTGATCACGAGTTGTGCCTGGCACAACTCGTGATGTGACACCCTGCGCATACGTTGGGTGGTACCGACTTCCCCTCCTGCACCACCACCCAGGGAGGGTCATGACCCGACAGCGCTCATCACCACCGTTTGCCGAACGGGTCGATGCCGGCAGACCGATCAGCGGCGAACTCCTCAGCGCGATCTCGGGTGAGTCGACCGAGCTCGCCGAGCGTTTCGCGTCGACCTGGTTCGATGCCGTTCGTACCGCGACCGTGAACGGCGATGTGCTCGTCTTCGACGAGTTCGTGGTCGGCGAGCCGTGCCCCATACTCCTCGAGGTCGCCCATCAGGTTCGGCTGATGCGTCGCGCCGAGAACACCGGCCTGTTCGACCACGAGGAGGAGCGCTGGTACGAAGAACACGCCGACGATGACGACGCGCTCTGGCAGCCACCATCGATCCCCGACCGGGTGATCGCCGCCATGCAACACGGGCCGGAGTCCGGGCGAGTGGTGTCCGGCTCGGTCATCGAGCACGCGGTCTGGTGCGCCTTCGGCCGGCCTCGCGAGCAGGTGATCCAGGTCGTGAGGCTCGGGATGACGATCGAACGCCTCGTCGTCGAACTCGCCAGTGCGATCCGAATCGGCGATGCGGCAGTCGTCGACGCGCGCCTGCTCGGTGAACGATTCGACGGGCTGCGATGGGGGTGGGCGGCATGACGCGACCGCGGCCGACTCCTCGGCACTTACAGCAACATCAAAGCAGTAATGTAACCTCAACTCCCATGAAGCGCCTGCAGATCATGATCGAGGAGGATCTCGACGCGGCGCTCGATCGGCAGGCTGCCCATGAAGGCGTGTCGAAAGCGGCGATCATTCGGCGAGTCGTCCGGGCGAGCCTCGCCCGGACGCTGCCGCTCACGGCCGATCCCCTCAGCCACATGATCGGCACCGACAGCTACGAACCTGACGACATCGACGACGTCGTCTACCGGTAGTCGGCGGCGATGATCTTCGTCGACACCTCGTTCTGGGTGGCGCTCCGCAACGCCCGCGACCCCCATCACGAAGCGGCCGTCGTGTTGCTCGATCGTCACGCGGACTCGCCGTTGTTGACGACCAACCACGTCCGGGGCGAAACCTGGACGTTCCTCCGGCGGCGCGCCGGGCACGGCGCGGCCGTCAACTTCCTCGACACGATCGACGCATCGCCACGCGTACACATCGAACTGGTCGACGAACCGGCCGAGGCGTCCGCGCTCGCATGGCTGCGGGTCAGAGACGAGCGTGAATACTCCTTCGTCGACGCGACAAGCTTCGCCACGATGCGCTCCCGTCGGCTCACCGACGCGCTCGCGTTCGACGGCGACTTCTCCGCCGCGGGCTTCACCGAACTCCGACCCTGACCCCCGCCCGTCCGATCACGAGTTGTGCCTAGCACAACTCGTGATCGGCCGATGCGGACTGCTCGAAGGAGATGACAGTTCGGTTACAGGGCATCGTCGCGCTTGACTCGATTTAGTTTGTTAAGTGTACTAACAGATGTGCCGGACCTCATCCCATCGTCGAACGGCCCCGCCACGCGGTGGCTCGGGGGAGGGCCGACGGCGCAGCGCCTCGGCCCCGGCGACGCCCGTAGCCACCACCGTGCGCTCGTGCTCCAGGCGCTGTACCGCGGCCGGGGGCTGTCCCGTGCCGACCTGTCCCGCGAGCTCGGTTTGAGTCGCGTCACGATCTCCGACGTCGTGGGCGATCTGGTCGACGAAGACCTGGTCGTCGAGCTCGGAACCCGCGCCGCGTCCCGCCCGGGCAAGCCCGCGACGATGCTCGACGTCAACCGCCAGGGCCACCACATCATCGGCCTCGACCTCTCCACGTCAGGCGCATTCGTCGGTGTGGTCACCGACCTCGACGGTGTGGTGATCGAGCGTGCCGAGATCGACGTCACCCAGGCCCAGGGCGACGATGCGATCGTCGCCGCCGAGACGCTGCTCGAAGATCTCATCGCCCTCGCTCACCGGCCGATCATCGGCGTCGGTGTCGGCAGCCCGGGCATCGTCGACGACCAGGGCGTCGTGCTGTCGGCCCCCAACCTCGGCTGGCGCGACGTGCCGCTCCAAGCCCGCCTCGCCGAAGCCTGCGGCCTCCCGGTCGCCGTCGCCAACGACGCCAACGCCGCCGTCGTCGGTGAGCTGACGTTCGGCGATGGCCAGCCCGACATGATGCTCGTCCGCCTCGGCCGTGGTGTCGGCTCCGGCCTGATGATCGACGGCCGCGTCGTCGGCGGGGCCCGACACGCAGCCGGTGAGATCGGCCACGTCGTCAGCGGCAGCGACGAGGGCGAACCGTGCGTGTGCGGCAACCACGGCTGCCTCGAACGGTGGCTCGCGATCCCGCGGATCGAGGCCCATCTCGCCGAACCCTCCGCCGACCGCGACGCCGTGCTCACCGAGGCCGGCCGCCGCCTCGGCAACGTGCTCGCTCCGATCGTCAGCGCACTCAACCTCACCGAGGTCGTGATCGCCGGGCCCGCCGACCACATCTCGGGTCCGCTGCTCACCGCCGCCCAGTCCACGCTGCGCGACCGCACCCTCACCGACTCGCACGGTGACATGCAGCTGCGGATGACCGAACTCGGGCGCGACCTGGTCGTGCTCGGCGCCGTTGTGTTGGTCCTGCGAGGCCAGCTGGGGGTCACGTGATTCCCACTCGTCCGAAGTCACCCTGACTGAGGGCACGTACCTAGAGAAAAGGGGAGAATCCATGAAGAAGATGACACCTATCGCCGCCGCTCTGGCCGCGGTGATGCTGGTCGCGTGCGGCTCGAGCGGGACCGACGACGCCGACGGCACCGCCGACGCGCCGACCGAGACCGACGCATCCGCCGAGACCGACGCGGAGACCGACTCGCCGACCGAGACCGACGCGCCGACCGAGACCGACGCACCCGTCGAGCCCACCGCCGACACCGGCGACGGCGAAGCGGCCGAGGGTGAGGACATCACCCTGTGGCTG
>CAXBAZ010000394.1:0-4565 GCA_963973395.1 uncultured Acidimicrobiaceae bacterium | reverse complement strand
GGTGCCGATGTGATCGCCGCCGACGACGGCCTGGTGCTGGTCACCGTCGCCATCCCGATCGGCGCCCTCCGGCGACTCGCCGACCTGCCGTCCGTCGCGTACGTGACCGAAGTCGTCGAGCCCCTGCGCATGGGCGTCGGCACCGGCAGGCCGGCCCCGGCGACTCCCGCCAGCTCGACGTGTCCCACCGGCACGATCAGCGAAGGCGACGCCCAGCTGCGTGCCGGCGAGCTGCGGTCCACGTCCGGAGCCGATGGTTCGGGCGTGGTCGTCGGCGTCGTGTCGGACTCGTTCGACGACCTCGACGGCGCAGCGACCGACATCGCAGAGGGCGAGTTGCCCGGTCCCGGCAACCCGTGCGGCCGCACCGGCGCAGTCTCGGTGCAGTCGGATCTCGGCGGCGGTGGAACCGACGAGGGCAGGGCGATGCTGCAGATCGTGCACGATCTGGCTCCCGGCGCCGACCTCGTGTACGCGACCGGAGCGGACGGCGAACTCGCGATGGCCCAGCAGATCCGACAGCTCGGACTCAGCGGTGCCGACATCATCACCGACGACATCGGCTACCTCACCGAACCGATGTTCCAGGACGGCCCGATCGCCGCCGCGATCGACGAGAACCGTACCGTCCGCGGAATCGTCCACTTCACCGCGGCGGGCAACTCGAACGCGATCCTCGGCGGGAACGACGTTTCCTCGTACGAGGCGCCCGCATTCCGCCCGACGGCCTGTCCGGCCGGCATCCCCACCTATCAGAACGTCTGCCACGACGTCGACGGCTCGGGCGGCACCGACCCAGGCGCCGGGCTGAGGCTGGCCGGCGGCGGTTCGATCATCCTCGCCCTCGGCTGGAGCGAACCGATGTACGGCGTCACGACCGACCTGGACGTGTACCTCGTCGACACGGTCACCGGCGCCGTCGTGGCCGGTTCCGAGGTCGACAATCCGGCCACCCACCGGGCGGGTGAGTTCTTCACCTACGTCAACACGACGGGCACCACCCGCACGTTCGACGTGGTGATCGCACGCTACGGGGACGACCCCGGTTCGTCGGGGACACCACGGCTGCGCACCGTCCTCGTGCGGTCCGGCGGCCTCCTCGATGTCGAGTACGACGTGTCGGCACACGGCGACACCGTCGGCCCGACGATCTACGGCCACTCGGCGGAATCGACCGCCGTGTCGGTCGCCGCGATGAAGTACGACACCACGTCGAGCCCGGAGCAGTTCTCGAGCCGTGGCCCGGGCGCCGTGTGCTGGGCACAGGTCGACGGGAAGTCCCCGCAGCCACCGATCACGCCCTGCGAGACCTCGACGATCGACATCACGGCCACCGACGGAGCGGTCACGTCGTTCTTCGGCTCATCCGATGGAGACGACCTGCGGTTCTACGGCACATCGGCGGCAGCGCCGCATGCTGCTGCGGTCGCCGCCGTACTCGCCAGCACGTGTCCCGCTGCCGCAGCCGACGACCTGGAGTCGGCCCTGAAGACGGGCGCCTCATCGATCGGGGAGTTCGACGTCGATGCGGTCGGTGCCGGACTGGTCGACGCAGTCGCGGCGTCGAGCGCCCTCGGCGCCCAGGTCGAGTGCGGATCCACGATCGCGCCGGACGTCGACGGAGACGGGGTTCCCGACGTCGACGACAACTGCCGGGTGGTCGCCAACCCGGAGCAGGCCGACGCCGATGCCGACGGGGTGGGCGACGCCTGCGACGCGCCCGACGCGCCCGACAGCACCGGGACGCCCGCGCCACGCGGGGCACCCGACGCCTTCGAGCCGCTGACCCCGGCGCGGTTCGCCGACTCACGCGACGAGACGACGTTCGACGGCCGATTCCGCGCCACCGGACCCCGTCCGGGTGCGTCGACATGGGAGATCGACATCGCAGGTCGCGGCACCGTGCCCGCCGACGCCACCGCCGTCGTCCTCAACCTGACGGTGGTCGACGGCGTCGCTCCGGGCTTCGCCACGGTGTATCCGTGCGGATCGCTCCCCACGGCATCGAGCGTCAACTACGCACCCGGCGGCGTGGAGGCCAACGAGGTGATCGGCAAGCTCTCCGCCGACGGCACGATCTGCATCCACACGTTGACGCAGGCGAACGTGATCGTCGATGTCGTGGGATACGTCGCGGTCGACTCGCCGTACGAACCGTTCGCTCCGCGCCGGTTCGCCGACTCGCGTGACGAGTCGACCCTCGACGGTCGATTCCGCGCCACCGGCCAGCGGCGAGCGGGGACCACGTGGGAGATCGACGCCGCCGGTCGGGGTCCCGTTCCGGCCGATGCGACCGCGGTCGTCGCCAACGTGACGGTCACGGGCGGCGCGGCGCCGGGCTTCGCCACGGTGTACCCGTGCGGCACGCTGCCGACCGCGAGCAGCCTCAACTACGGGCCGGGAATCACGCGGCCGAACGAGGTCGTCGCGAGGCTCTCGTCGCGCGGCACGCTGTGTGTGTACACCCTGGCCGTCGTCGACGTGATCGTCGACGTCGTCGGATACCTCCCGGCCGTTCCCGGCATCGTCACGTCCACACCCAGGCGGTACGCCGACTCACGGATCGAGCAGACGTTCGACGGAGCGTTCCGGGCCACCGGCACCCGCGCCGGCGGCACGACGTGGGAGATCGATGTGGCCGGACGGGGCGGAATCCCGTCCGACGCCCGCACCACGGTCGCCAACGTCACCGTCATCGGGGTGGGCGGCCCGGGCTTCGCCACCGTGTTCCCGTGCGGCACACTGCCGACGGCCAGCAGCTTGAACTACGCGTCCGGGGTCGTGCGGGCCAACGAGGTCGTGGCGAAGCTCAGTGCCCGCGGCACGCTGTGCGTGTTCACGCTGACCGACGCGGAGATCGTCGTCGACATCGCCGGTCACAGCTGACCTCGTTCCCCTCGGCAGCCGCCAGGGGCGGGCGCGTGACCGGACTTCGTGCGCAGCAGTACGGTCGGAGCCATGCGAATTCGGATGCTCCTCGGACTCGGCGCCCTCGTGACCGCCTCGACCGTGGCCGCTGGCGCCGATCGGCCGGTGCAGGCAGCCACGCCACCGACAGGCTTCACCGACACGTTCATCGCGGATGTCGATCGCGCCACCGCGGTCGAGTGGTTGCCCACCGATCAGATCGCCGTGCTCGAGCAGGGCACCGGGCGGGTGCGCGTCGCCACTCCCGGCGGATCGTTCACGACCGCACTCGACCTCGCCGTCTGCGACGAGAGCGAGCGCGGCCTGCTCGGGCTGACGCCCGACCCGGCCTTCCTGGGGAACGGCTGGGTCTACGTGTACTACACGGCTCCGTCCGGTGGTGGCTGCGTCAACCGGGTCAGTCGGTTCACGTTGGCGGGCAGCACGATCGACCCCGCCTCCGAGGTCACGCTGCTCGACAACATCGCCTCGACCGGCGGCAACCACAACGGTGGGGACCTGGACATCGACGGCGAGGGCAACCTGCTCGTGGCGATCGGCGACGCCGGGCGCGACCCGCGCGGTGACTCGGGTTCGGCCGGTTCCAACGACGCAGCACAGGACCTCTCGCTGCTCAACGGCAAGATCGTGCGGATCACGCGCAGCGGCCTACCGGCTCCCGGCAACCCCTTCACCGGCGCCGGTACTTCTCGGTGCGCCTCGAGCGGCACCGACGCGTCGCCGTCGACCGTCTGCCAGGAGATCTTCGCGTACGGCCTGCGCAACCCGTACCGGATCGCGGTCGATCGCAACGACGGCGCCGGCGGGTTCTTCATCAACGACGTCGGCCAGGGAACGTTCGAGGAGGTCAACGTCGGCCGGATCGGCGCCGACTACGGGTGGCCGAGCCGCGAGGGTGCGTGCCCACAGGGTCGGTCATCGAACTGTCCGGCCCCGCCGGCGGGCCTCACCGACCCGATCACGGCGTACGGTCGGGGCCTCGGCACATACATCACCGCGGGTGCGTTCGTGCCGAGTGGGCTGTGGCCCGCGGAGTACGACGGCGCCTACCTCTTCGGCGACGGAGGCAGCGGCCGGATCTGGGTGCGGTACGCGGACGGCAGCCTCGACTACGACACGCCGTTCGCCGTCGATGCGTTCGGGCTCACCGACATGACGTTCGGTTTCGACGCCGACGGCGCGATGGTCCTCTACTACGTCGAGGTCGGCGGCGGCCTCCGGATGATCACCCCGCCGTCCGTGCCGGTCCAACCGCAGTCGAGCGGGCTGAAGATGGAGCCGGTGACGCCATTCCGCGCCTACGACACCGGCAACGGCACGGGCGCCGCCGCGGGCGACGTGTTCAACGGCACGACTCGCGTGGTCGACCTCGACCCGCCGGCAGGGACCGACGCCGCACTCGTCAATCTCACGTACGACCAGACCGACGGCCCCGGCTTCGTGAAGACCTGGGCATCGCGCACGCTCCGCCCGGGCACCTCGGCCCTCAACGCGGATCGGGCGGCGACGACAGCCGCCAACAGCGCGATCGTCGCCTTGGCCGATGACGGCACGTTCGTGTTGGAGTCGACCACGACCGCTCGCGTCGTGGTCGACGTGATGGCTTGGTTCGTCGAGGCAGGCGGCGACACCGACGA
>CAXBAZ010000393.1:0-4567 GCA_963973395.1 uncultured Acidimicrobiaceae bacterium | reverse complement strand
AACCTGGAGACGGCGGGGAAGGAGTGGATCGGGAAGATGCCCGGCACGATCGGCACGTCGAGGCCCCGTGCCCGGACGCGATCGAGGTAGTCGACGAAGTGGCGGTTGTCGAAGAACATCTGTGTCATCGCGCGGTCGGCGCCGGCGTGGACCTTGGCGGCCAGCACGTCGAGGTCGTGATCGTCGGTGGGCGACTGCGGATGCCGTTCGGGGTACGCCGACACCGAGACCGAGATGTCGCCGCGACGTTTGATCGCCGCCACGAGATCGGCGGTGGAGGTGAAACCGTCGGGGTGCGGCTCGTACGCGGCGTCGATGCCTCCCGGCGGGTCACCACGCAGGGCCACGATGTGGTCGACCCCCAGGGCGAGGTAGCGGTCGATGACCGCGTCGACGTCGGCGCGCGACTGGCCGACGCACGTGAGGTGGGCGGCGATCGGCGCGGTCGTGGCGGACCGGACGGCGTCGATCGCATCGAACGAACGCTGCCGGTCGGAACCGCCGGCGCCGTAGGTGACGGAGATGTAGGCGGGCCCGACGTCGTCGAGGCGGGAGACGGCCTCGGCGAGGGTGCGGAGGCCGGCCTCGGTCTTCGGCGGGAACACTTCGAAGCTGATCGAGAGGGTCATCGTGCGATCTCCTTGCTGAGTTGGGGTGCAGCGGTCGTGGGCGTGACGAGTTCGGCTGCGGCGGATGCCGCCGTGTGAGGTGCGATGCCGGTCCAGAGCGACACGGTGAGGAGTTCGTCGCCCGGGCGGTCGTCGCCGTTCGGCGGCTCGACGGTGCGGATGGTTCCGAGCCGCAACCCGGCCTGTTCGAGCCAGCCCACCAGCGTCTCCGACCGGATGCCGAGTCGGCGGTGGGCGTGGTCGGAGCGGAGGAACTCGAGCGAGTGCGGGGCGAAGTCGACGATGAGGAGTCGGCCGCCCGGAGCCAGCAGATGGGCGGCTTCGCGGATGGCTCGGGCGGGGTCGTCGAGGAAGTGCAGGACCTGATGGACGATGACGAGGTCGAATGCGCCGCGCTCGAGCGGTGGGCTGTAGACGTCGCCCTGGCGGAGGTCGACACGGCGAACCTCGGCGCGTTCGAGGTTCGCGCGGGCCACCGCGAGCATCGTGTGGCTGCTGTCGAGGCCGACCGCACGTTCGATGCGGTCGTGAGCGACGAGTTGCAGCATGCGTCCGGTGCCGGTGCCGAGATCGAGCACCGAGCGGTAGTCGTGGTCGCCGATCGTGTCGAGGATCGCGGCCTCGACATCGTCGTCGGTGGCGTGCAGCGACCGGAGTTCGTCCCAGTGCCCTGCGATCGCCGTGAAGTACCGCTGCGCCTCGGCGGAACGACGACCGCGCACCTGTTGGAGACGGTCGAGATCGGCGGCGCCGATCGGGTCGTGCGGGTCGGTGTTGGCGGTCACGTCGGCGACGAGGGCGCCGATCGGGCCGCGGGCGGCCAGTTCGAAGAACACGCGGGTGCCTTCGCGGTGCTTGTCGACCACGCCGGCGTCGGCGAGCAGCTTGAGGTGTCGTGAGATCCGGGGCTGTGACTGACCGAGGATCTCGGTCATGTCGGTCACGGACAACTCGCCGTGCTGGAGCAGGAGCACGATCCGCAGCCGCGTCTCCTCGCCGATCGCCCGGAGGACGTCGAGCATCGCCGAACTGGACAAACCCATTGGATGACCATATAAGGATATCTACATATACGCAAGTGCCCGGACGATGTCTGACCGGATGGGGTCTGACCCCATCCGGTCGTCTCAGGTGCGGGCGTCGAGTTCGGCGATCAGACGCTTCGGGGCGGTGAGGCGGAACGAGGCATCGACGAGCTCGGCGACCTCCGACCAGTCGGTGTTCGGGTCGTCGACGTCGATCCCGAGCCATCCCGACGGTCCGAGGTACGCGGGCACGAACACCCGGTCGTCCTCGATCAACGCCCGGCGATCGGCCGGGTCGGGTTGCACGATCACGGCGTGGGGGTGCTGCACCCATTCGCCGTCGACCTTGAGCGACCCTCCGTAGTACACGAACACCTTGCCGGTGAAGAACGCGGGACGGCCGTGGGAGACCTTCTCCGCCGCGCCCGGCAACGCCAGTGCGAGTTCACGAACCCTCGCCAGACACGGATCGTCGTCGTCGAACATCTGCGGATGCGCCACGGGCAAAACCTACTGCGAGCCCTCGTGAGGGCAGCCGCTCAGCGCTGACGCTTCTGGATGTTCGCCCACTCGTCGCGCAGCCCGACCGTGCGATGGAACAGCATCGGCTCGCGCGGATCGTGGGCGAAGTAGCCGATTCGCTCGAACTGGACGACCTCGCCGGGAGCGGTGTCGGCGAGCGCCGCCTCGACCCGGCAGTCGGTCAGCAGCTCCCGGGAGTTCGGGTCGACGTCGTCGAGCGGATCGTCGGAGGCCTCGCCGGGCACCTCGGACGAGAACAACCGCTCGTACAGCGCGACCGTGGCCGGGACTGCGTGCGCGGCCGAGACCCAGTGCATCGTCGACTTGACCTTGCGGCCGTCCGGGGCCGAGCCGCCCTTGGTGTCGGGGTCGTACGTGGCCAGCACCGTGGTGACCTCGCCGGCGTCGTCGGTCTCGAACCCGGTGCATGTGACGAGGTAGGCGCCGCGGAGGCGCACCTCACGGCCCGGCGTGAGGCGGAAGTACTTCGGCGGCGGGTCGGCCCGGAAGTCGTCGTGCTCGATGAACAGCTCACCCGAGAACGCGACCGAGCGCAGGCCGTCGGCCTCGTTCTCGGGGTTGTTGGTGACGTCGAAGTGCTCGACGACCGGAGCGCCGTCGGCGTCGAGGGGCCAGTTGGTGATTCGGAGGCGGAGCGGGCGCAGCACCGCCATCCGTCGTTGTGCGGTCCGGTTCAGCTCGGTGCGGACGAACGACTCGAACAGCTCGATCTGGTGTCGACTGTTCGTGCGCGCGAGTCCGATGAATCGGCAGAACTCGCGGATCGACGTCGCCGGATAGCCGCGACGACGCATGCCCCGTAGCGTCGGCATGCGCGGATCGTCCCAACCGTCGACGATGCCGTCGGCGACCAGCTTGGCGAGCTTGCGCTTGGAGGTGACCGTGTGGGTGAGCTCGAGCCGGGCGAACTCGGTCTGCCGGGGTTGTTCGTGCGGCAGGGGGAGCTGATCGAGGAACCAGTCGTACAGCGGACGGTGGCTGTCGAACTCGAGCGTGCAGAACGAGTGCGTCACGCCCTCGATCGCGTCGCTCTGGCCGTGCGCCCAGTCGTACGTCGGATAGATCACCCAGGCGTCACCGGTGCGGTGGTGGTGCCCCCGCCGGATCCGGTACATCACCGGGTCGCGCAGCTGCATGTTCTCGTGCTGCATGTCGATCTTGGCCCGAAGCACCCGCGTGCCGTCGGGGAACTCGCCGGCCCGCATCCGTCGGAACAGGTCGAGGTTCTCCTCGGGCGTGCGGTCGCGGAAGGGCGACTCGATGCAGGCATTGCCGTATCCGCCGCGCTGGGCCCGGATCGTCTCGATGTCCTGATCGTCGACGTACGCCTTGCCGTCGCTGATCAACAGTGCCGCCCAGTCGTACAGCTGCTCGAAGTAGTCGCTCGCGTACAGCGGCTCGCCGACCTCGTAGCCGAGCCATCCGACGTCGGCGATGATCCCCTCGACGAACGAGGTGTTCTCGGTGTCGGGGTTGGTGTCGTCGAAGCGAAGGTTGCAGACCCCGTCGAAGTCGGCCGCGAGGTCGTAGTCGGCCGTGATCGCCTTGGCATGGCCGATGTGGAGGTAGCCGTTCGGCTCGGGCGGGAACCGGGTCTGCACGCGGTCGAAGACTCCCTCGGCGAGGTCGCGTCGTACCAGCTCGCGCACGAAATCCGTGCTCGATCGGTCCGCGTTGGTGTCTGGTTCGGGTGAGGCCATGGCGCACACCAGTATGGACGCTTCCTCGAGGAACGCCGCGCCTGGTTCCAGCACTCGGTATCCTCGATTGCCAACCATGCTCGATGACCGCAAGACCGCCATCCTCCGTGCCGTCGTGCAGGAGTACATCGCCACCGCTCAGCCGGTGGGGTCGTCGCACATCGCCAGTTCGGCCGACATCAACGTGTCGTCGGCCACGGTCCGCAACGACATGGCTGCGCTCGAGCAGGAGGGCTACCTCGTCCAGCCGCACACGTCGGCCGGCCGCGTACCCACCGATCTCGGCTACCGCTTCTTCGTCGATCACCTGGCGTCGCCGCGGCAGGTCGACGCCGCCACCACCAAGACCGTCGGCGAGTTCTTCGACGCCGCGCACGGACGGCTCGAAGAGATGCTCCACCACACGAGCGATCTGCTCACGCGGTTGACCAACAACGCAGCCGTCGTGCTCGGCCCGAAGGCCGACGCGGCCACGATCCGTAGCGTCCAACTCGTCCGGTTGGCGCCGGGTGCGGCGACGGCGGTGTTCGTGTTCAGCAACGGCGGCGTCGAGAGCGAGGTCATCGAGATCGACGAGGAGACGTCCGACGCGGCGCTGTCCGCGGCGTCGGTCCACCTCGCCGGTTCGCTGACCGGCGGCACGATCGCCGACATCGGCACCATCTCAAGA
>CAXBAZ010000392.1:0-4573 GCA_963973395.1 uncultured Acidimicrobiaceae bacterium | reverse complement strand
GCATGGGCTCCTCCTTGCGCGTCGGGCTCACCGCGGTCGGGGACGAGGACGTGGTGGTGGTCCCCGTCGACATGCCGTGGCTGGGACCGGAGTCGGTCCGCCGGGTCCTCGCCGCCGAGGCGTCACTGGCGGTCGCCACCTACGGCGGGACCCGTGCGCACCCGGTCCTCCTCGGTGCGCCACACCTCCCCGGGATCATCGCCACGGCGGCCGGAGACGCGGGCGCCCGTCACTACCTGCGGGCACACCCCCACCTCGTGACCGAGGTGCCGTGCGACGACACCGGGTCACCGCGCGAAATCGACCACCCCGGCGACCTGGATGCCCCCGACGGCCCACCCCGGGACGGTTGAGCGGCCGGTGGGTGCGAGCACGACCAGCTGGGGGCGCGTCCGGTGGGACCACCCCGCCTGGTGCGCTTACGCTCGACGATCCGGGACCATCCCACCGCGGGCAGCCCGACCGCGACTCGAGAGGACGCACACGTGACGACGACCCGGGCCGAGGCCACCGATCCCCACGAGGTGGCGCGCCGCGTCTTCGGCTGGGACGACCTGCGCCCGCTGCAGGCCGAGGCGACGTGCTGGCGGTGCTGCCCACCGGCTACGGCAAATCGGCCATCTACCAGCTCGCCGGGATCATGGCGGACGGGCCGTGTGTGGTGGTCTCTCCGCTCATCGCGTTGCAGAGCGACCAGTGCGAGGGGCTGAACTCGATGGCGGACTCCGCGCCCACCCGGTCGCTGGCGATCAACTCCTCGATGGGCGTGCGACAGCAGGCGGAGGCCTGGGACGAGGTCGTCGCGGGGCGCGTCCACTTCGTGTTCCTCACCCCCGAGCAGCTGGCCAAACGCGAGGTCCTCGAACGGATCCGTGCGGCCGGGCCGAGCTTCCTCGTGGTCGACGAGGCGCACTGCGTCTCCGCCTGGGGCCACGACTTCCGGCCCGACTACCGCCGACTCCGGCGGCTGTTGGCCGAGCTCCCGAGCTGGACACCGGTGCTCGCCACCACCGCCACCGCCAACCAGCGCGTCACCGACGACGTGGCGAAGCAGCTCGGCGACGACACGCTCGTGCTGCGGACACCACTCGATCGGGCGTCGCTCCACCTCTCCGTCGTCGACCTGCCCGACGACGCCCATCGCCTGGCGTGGCTGGCCGAAACCCTCGACGAGCTACCCGGGTCGGGCATCGTCTATTGCCTGACCGTCGATCAGGCCGACACCGCGGCCGCCTGGCTCCGCTCACGAGGGCATCAGGTGGCCGCCTACACGGGGTCGGTCGAACCCGACGAACGGTTGGCGATGGAATCGGCACTGCGCGCCAACGAACTGAAGGCACTCGTCGCCACCTCGGCACTCGGGATGGGGTTCGACAAGGGCGACCTCGCCTTCTGCGTCCACCTCGGCCTCCCACCGTCCCCGGTGGCGTACTACCAGCAGGTCGGCCGCGCCGGCCGGGCGATCGACCGCGCCGAAGTGATCGCGCTCCCCCGTCCGACCGAGGATGCCGCGGTGTGGCGATGGTTCGAATCGGTGTCGCTGCCGTCCGAAGAGATCTGCCGATCGGTGCTCGACCTGCTCGACCCCACCGCACCGACGTCGCTCGCCGCGATCGAACCGAACGTGAACCTCGGCCGCAGCCGGCTCGGCATCCTGCTGAGCATCCTCGAGGTCGACGGGGCCGTCACGCGCGCCGGCAACGGCTACATCCGGACCGACGAGCACTGGCGGTACGACCACGAACTGGTCGACGCGCTCCGCACGCTCCGGCGCGCCGAGTCCGAGCAGATGCTCGCCTGGGCCGACCTCTCGACGTGTCGGCTCCGGTACTTGCGCGAGGCACTCGACGACGACACGGCCGACGACTGCAGGCGTTGCGACCGCTGCACCGACCACACGTGGCAGCGGCAGCCCGATCCGCTGCAGGTCGCCGCCGCGCACGACATGCTGCGCAGCGGTGACATCGTCGTCGAGCCTCGGCGGCAGTGGCCGAGCGGGCTGGGTGAGCCCAAGGGACGGATCGCGGCCGAACGGCAGGCCCTCCCGGGCCGGGCGCTCGCGCGCCTCGGTGACGGCGGGTGGAATCCCGTCGTCGAGCGTCTCGTCGCCGCCACCGACGCCGGAGACGACCCGCAGGTGCCGTCCGAACTCGTCGACGCGATCGCCGCCGTCCTCAAGCGGTGGCCGTGGGCCGAGCGTCCCACGTGGATCTGTCCGGTGCCGTCCCGTCGCCGCTCGGCACTCGTCGGCCACATCGCCGATGCGTTGGGCGACCTCGGCAAGCTCCCGGTCCACCGGGTGCTGGTCGACCACGACCCCGACGGGCGCGGTCTCCAGTCCGAGCAGGACAACTCGGCGCACCAGGTCACCAACGTCTGGGGCCGATTCGCCGTCGACCCCTCCGCACTGCCCGACGCCGACCGGCTGACCGGTCCGGTGCTACTCGTCGACGACGAGGTCGACAGCCGTTGGACGATCACGGTCGCTGCATGGCAGCTCACCGGAGCCGGGGTACCCCAGGTCCTCCCGTTCGCCCTCCGGTCACGGTGACCGCGCGCCCGGCCCGACATCGAGAACGGAAGGCCGGCCCGACGAGGCGCCGACTGCATTCATGTCGTCCCACCGAGTACCCGACGCACCCCCGACTGCATTCATGTCGACCCACGGAGTACCCGACGCACCGATCGGGTAGCCGTCGGACATGGGACGACACGACGACATCGAATCCGGGGACATCGAATCCGGGCGACAGCGGGGACGAGACGCCACGTCTCCGTCCGACATCCCGGCACGCGGGTGGAAGGACGTCGCCGTCCGGGTGAAGGACGAGATCGACGAGAACCACACCGTGCTGGCGGCCGCCGGCGTCGCGTTCTTCGGATTCCTCGCGATGATCCCCGCCCTGGCCGCGTTGGTGTCGATCGCCGGTCTGGTGACCTCGCCGGCCGACGCCTCGGCCCGGATCGAGGATCTGCTGGGAGGTCTGCCACAAGAGGTGAAGGATCTCCTGGCGTCGCAGCTCGAATCGCTCGCGAGCAGCAGCAGCGGATCGTTGACGGCTGGACTGATCGTTTCCGTTGCGTTGTCGTTGTGGTCGGCGTCCGGCGGCATGGGGCACCTCGTGGAGGGCGTCAACGTCGCCTACGACGAGCACGACGATCGGGGCTTCGTCCAGAAGCGGGGGCTCGCTCTCGCGCTGACGATCGGTGCGATCCTCTTCGTCGTCGCGGCGGTGGTCGGCCTGGCTGCGCTGCCCGCGTTGCTCGACGCCACCGACCTCCCCGCGGGTGCCCGAATCGCGCTCGAGATCGCTTTCTGGCCACTGCTGATCCTCGGATTCGCAGCCGGCCTGACCGTGCTGTACCACTACGGACCGGATCGCGATCGTCCCGAGTGGCGATGGGTGACCCCGGGTTCGCTGGTGGCGGTGGCGGTCTGGATCGTCATCGCGATCGCATTCCGGATCTACACCGCGACCTTCGGGTCGTACGGCGGCTCGTTCGGGTCGCTGTCGGCCATCGCCGTCCTGCTGCTCTTCTTGTTCATCACGTCGTTCGCCGTGCTCCTCGGCGCCCACGTGAATTTCGACCTGGAACGCCAGACGGTGCACGACACGACGGCTGGCCGCGACCAACCGCTCGGCACACGCGACGCATCGGCGGCTGACGAAGTCGGCCGGTCGGTCGACGACCGCTGACCGCGAGCCCGCACTCGCACAGGTGCCCGCACCATCATCAGGAACACCGCGACCCGGCCCGCCGGGGCGATGGATTCGATCCGTGTCGCACGGACCTCGGAACGATCGACGGGACGCCGGTCGGCGTCCCGTCGTTGATCGAACTGGTGGGGCTAACAAGAATCGAACTTGTGACCTCTGCCTTATCAGGGCAGCGCTCTAACCGACTGAGCTATAGCCCCGGCAAGGATGCGAGGCTACCGGCGACAACGACGATCCTCAACTGGCCGGCGGGGCGCCGTGCGATTCCGGCCGGCGCCGGTCGTCACCGTGTTGATCGTCACCGTCGTCGTCACCGTCGATCGACCAGTCGTCGATCGACCAGTCGTCGCCCGCCTGGGGCGGTGGACCGGTCGCCGGTTCGGGCGACGTCGGGGCGACATCCCTCGACACCGAGGCGCCGGCGTCGTCGATGTCCCAGTCGTCGCTGCCGGCAGCCCCCGCCGACGGCGCACGACGTACGACGTACCGACGGGTGGACGACACGGTGCGTTCCACGACCTCTTCTTCGAGCACGGTCATGCGGACGCCGCCGACGATGTCGCTGACCAGGTTGAACAGCGTGGCCAGGAGCACGAGCCCGCCGGTCAGGGCGACCGCGCCGAACAGGCCGATGATCCATGCGTTGTGGAAGATCGCACCGCCGTCGAACTCGAAGGTCTCCCACCCGAACTGGGTGAACCATCGCTCGACGTTGTCGAGCGTGCCGGTGCTGTCGGCCACCCGCCAGAGCAGCACACCCGACGTCAGCGAGACGAGGTAGGCGACCACGCTGAACAGCAATGCCACCTTGAACGTGCTCCAGGGATCGATGTGCCGCAACACGCGTGTGACCC
>CAXBAZ010000391.1:0-4576 GCA_963973395.1 uncultured Acidimicrobiaceae bacterium | reverse complement strand
CCGCCGCGGTCCGCGTCGGCGGCGAGGAAGGTGGCGGCGAGGAACGCGACCGTCAGCACCGCGAGGGTGCCCCCGACCCACGACGTCGGACCCGTCCACGACCGCCAGATGTCACCGTCGCCGTCCGCCGGTACCCGGCCGCTCGCGATCGCGCCGGCGATCATCCCGAGGAAGAATGGCGTGACGACCGACGACGCCGCGAACACGATCCCGTGCATCTGGGCCTCGCGGACGGTCGACGAGAACTTGCGGAACGCAAACGCGCCGCCGCGCAACACGATGCCGAGCCCGACCAGCAGCCACGGCACGAACAGTGTGGTCATGATCGCGCCGAACGCCGTGGGGAAGCCGGTCCAGAGGAACACCAGCACGTAGATCAGCCAGACGTGGTTCGCCTCCCACACCGGACCGATCGAACGGTCGATCTGCGACCGGATGTGGGCCCCGTGGCGCGGGCCGCCGGCGAGGAGGTCCCAGACGCCGCTCCCGAAGTCCGCGCCGCCGAGGATCGCGTACGCGACGACTCCCAGGAACAGCAGTGCGGCGGCGACGTCGGCGATCGTCACGACGGATCTCCCGATCGGAGCAGTTCGCTGTCGGGGCCGTACGGCGTGGACAGGTCGACGTCGTCGTCCTCGCGCCAACGGCGGGCCATCCCGCGCAGCACCTTGGTGGCCATCACCGCCATGCTCGCGTAGACCACGATCATCGCGATGAGGCTGATCCAGATCCCCGAGTTCGACGTCACCGCTTCGTCGACCCGCATCACGCCGTACACGATCCATGGTTGTCGGCCGACCTCGGTGGTGACCCAGCCGGCTTCCAGGGCGACGACGGCGAGGGGACCGGCGGCGATCGCGGCGCGGAGGAACCAGACCGAGTCGAACACCCCGTCGGCGCCGTAGCGCCGCCGTCGCACTGCCCACCACGCGGCGATGCCGATCATGGTGACGCCGGCACCAACCATCGCCTGGAACGACCAGTGCACGATGTTGGCGGGTGGCTCCTCGTCGTCGGGGATCTGGTCGAAGCCGATGATCTCGGTGTCGAACGAGTTGCCGGCGAGCAGCGACCCCAGTTTCGGGATCTCGATGCCACCCTTGACCTCACCGTCGACGAGGAACCCGCCGATCACGACCGGCGCATTGGTCTCGGTCTCGGTCGCGAGCTCCATCGCCGCGAGCTTGGAGGGTTGCTGGGTGTCGAGCCGGGCCCCCGCGATGTGACCGAGCACCGGCTGGAACAGGACCGCGATCGATGCGAAGGCGAACGGCACCGTGAAACCGATCCGGTGCGCCCGGTCACGGCGACCCCGCAGCATGCCGACCGCATACACGCCGGCGACGAGGAAGCCGGACACGACGAAGGTGGCGACCCACATGTGCAGGAACTGTGGGATCAGCGCATCGTTGAACATCGCGGCGATTGGGTCGACGTCGGTCACCGTTCCGTCGTCGAGCAGCGTGAATCCGGCCGGCGCGTTCATCCACGCGTTCACGGCGATGATGCAGAACGTACCGAACAGGCCCGACGCCATGATCGGGATCAGCGTCCGCAGGTGGACCTCGGGCGCCAGCCGCCCCCAGCCGTAGAGGTAGATGCCGATGAAGATCGCCTCCAGGAAGAACGCGATGCCCTCGAGCGCGAACGGGAGACCGATCACGTCGCCGTACGCCGACATGAGTCCGGGCCAGAGCAGGCCCATCTCGAAGCTCAGGATGGTGCCCGACACGGCCCCGACCGCGAACAGGACCGCGGCCACCTTGCCCCACTTCTTGGCCAGTGCGAGCGACTCGGCATCGTCGTTGCGGATCCCGCGTCGATGGACGACGTAGATCATGGCGGGGAACGCGACACCGAAGCAGGACAGGATGATGTGGAACCCGAGCGACAACGCCATCTGGTATCGGGCGGCGAGCAACTCATCGGCGGCGAGCAAGGCGTGCATGGGGCGGCCCCAGTCTGCCAGGTCCGTCCTCCGGCCCGCCCGCTGACCGCCCGGTGCGATGTGGCACGCTGGCGCGATGTCGTTCCGCCCGCTGAACTTCCCGCCGGCCGACCACGCCGGGACGCAGCGTTACGTGCACGTGATCGGTGCCTCGGTCTTCGTCGACGATCGACCCGGCGGTGTCGACTGGGCGGCGCACTTCATCGGATTCGTCGACGAGCAGGCGTGGTGGGCGGTCGACGTGCCCGGCGACGACGATCCGAGCTACGGGGCAGCCGTCGATCTCCGCTCCTTCCACGGCCGAGCGCCGGAGCAGCACTGGTTGGCGGCCGGGCGTGCGGTGCAGATCGTCGAGTGGGCGCGTACGCACCGCTTCTGCGGTCGGTGTGGCACCCCCACCGAGCCGTCGGCGAACGAGCGGTCGATGCGGTGTCCGGCGTGCTCGCTGGTGGCCTTTCCGCGCCTGTCACCCGCGATGATCACGCTCGTCACGCGCGGACCCGACGGACCCGACCAGGAGGTGCTGCTGGCGCGCGGCGTCCAGTGGACGATCCCGATGTACTCGTGCCTCGCCGGGTTCGTGGAACCGGGCGAGTCGCTCGAGGCCGCCGTGCATCGGGAGGTCGAGGAAGAGGTCGGGATCCGTGTGACCGAACCCCGCTACGTCGGCAGCCAGCCGTGGCCGTTCCCCAACAGCCTGATGGTCGGCTTCCGGGCGACGTACGAGTCGGGCGAGATCGAGTGTGATCCGACCGAGATCGTGGACGCAGGCTGGTATCGACGCGACGACCTGCCGATGATCCCACCCGGCATCTCGATTGCCCGCACACTGATCGACGGCTGGGTGGCGGAATCGGGCGGTTGATCGTGCTCGGTTGATCGGGCTCACGTGAAGTAGCCCGTCACGTCGACGACCAGGTCGCCGACCGCGGCGGGTAGATCCGCGGCACCATCGTCGATCCGGAACCGGGCGCGTCCGCCGTCGACGGCACTGATCACCGCGCTCGCACGGACCTCGCCGGAGCGCGACCAGTTGAGCGCCGACGTGGTCGGTTCCGCCGCGGTCGGCGACCAGGTGCGGGCGAAGCCCGGCCGGCCGGCCGCGACGATCGCAGCGTTCCACACCACGGCCGTCGCCGATCCGGGAACCGCGACGTCCGGCGCGTCGGACGCGTCGACGAGGGCGACCGCGCCGTCGGCCAGCGGACCTTCCGCCTGGCGCGAGTCGTAGGCCCGGCCGGGATCGACCGCGACGTACCGGCCGGTGACGTCGGCCGGGACCGAGGCGGACGTGATGTACCCGACAGCGTCGACGACCACATCGGACGACCCGCCCCCGGCGAAGTAGGCGGCCACCGAGATGCCGCCGCCGACGACCGGGACGATCGCGGTGTTCGCGGCGGCGCCGCCCACGTCGGTGTTCACGGTCGAGGTGGTCGCGATCGCGTCGGGTCGGCCCGTCGGGAACGCCTGGAGCCACCCCGGCGCACTCGGGTTCGCAGCCGTGAGCGTCACCACCAGAGCGTGGACGTCGAGGGGATCCACGCCGCTGGGCATCGGGACGGTGCGGGCCTCGTCGGAGCCGAGCGGTTCGTCCGGTGCGTCACGCCGCGTGTCGAGCAGGCGCTGGGCGGTAGCGAGCTCGACGAACCGGCCGGCCGAGACGGCCGTCGGTGCGGCCTCGAACCAGCCGAGCAGGTCGACGACGACGTGTCCGTCGGCGATCGAATAGATCGAGATCGACCCGTCCGAACCGATCGGCACGATCGAGAAGTTCGATCGTGTCTGGCCGGCACTGTCGACGTTGAGGGTCGAGGATCCGCCGAGGGTCGCGGCGTTCGTCGGGACGGCCTGCAGGTAGCTCGGACGGTCGGCGCCGACCGACACCAGATTGACGGCGACCGCCGTCACGTCGGAGGGTGGCACGTCGCCGACCCCGGCGACCGGCAGGGCGAGGATGTCGCCGCGTTCGACCGGCGCGATCAGCCGGGGAGGACCCGTGGCGGTGCCGGCTCGCGTGTCGAGGACACGTGTCGGCGCGTCGAGTGCGACGTACCGGGACGGGGTCGTGTCGGGCGGCGTCGGTGGCGACGGCAGACGGAACTCGCCGTGCCCGTACTCGCTGTCGGCCCCCGGAGCGCCGCGGTCGATCGTCAGGTGGCGGAGCAGATCGGCCGTGGGGACGGCACCGACCGCGAGTTCGGCGTCGAGCACGAGGGCGGCCGCACCGGCGACGGCTGCGGCCGCGGCACTCGTACCGACGAATCGGCCCTGGACCGAGTTCACGAAGTTGGCCGGGGCGGCCAGATCGGGAATCGTCCGGCCGTCGTTCGACGGCCCGCGCGAGCTGTACGGGGCGATCTCCCCGCCGGCCGTCGGGTCGATGGCGCCGACCGCGATCACACCGGGGTTGGCGGAGTCGACCACCGACACGGCCGCCGAGCCCGCCGCAGACGTGAACGACGCGATGCCCGATCCGTAGTCGAGGATCTCGATCACGTCGTCGGCGATGTCGCCGCCGTTCCAGCGGAGTTCGAGGTACAGCGACGAACCGGGAGCCGGGCACCGGTTGGTGCGGAAGTTCTCGATCGGTGGCTCGCCGGCGCGCTGTCGAGCTCGCGACGTGTC
>CAXBAZ010000390.1:0-4577 GCA_963973395.1 uncultured Acidimicrobiaceae bacterium | reverse complement strand
CGCGAGACGGCGGTGGCGCTCGCCGACCTCGTCCACCCCTCGCTCGTCGCCGTCGAGCACGTCGGCGGAGTCACCCGCTACCGGATGTTGGAGTGTCTGCGGCCCTATGCCGCCGAGCGATGCAGTCCGCACGATCGACGTGGGACCCGGCGTCGCCACACGGAGTACTTCGTGGCTCTCGCCGGTTCGGCTGCCGACGGTCTCGTCGGGCCGGCCGAGGCGCGCTGGGTCACCACGATCACGGCAGAGTTCGGCAATCTCCGCGCGGTTCACGCCAGGGCGTGCGCGGCGGGCGATCTCGAGGTGGCATTGCGTCTGCCGGCAGACCTGCGGGTGTACGCCTACCACCGCCTCCACGACGAGGTGTACGGCTGGGCGAGCCGGGCGCTCGACCTGCCCGGGAGCGAGTCGCATGCGGCGCGGGTCGACGCGGAGGTCGTGGTGGCGACGGGACACCTGCAACGGGGACAGTTGGCACTGGCAGAGCGACGTGCGCCGTACGGCGACGATGCACCGGCCGGGCGCGGCCGGGCGCGGCGCTCGTCGCAGCTCCTCGCTGAGCTCTCGCTGTACCGCGGCCGACTCGACGCGGTCGACCGGCACGGACGTGCGCTGGTCGACGGCGCCCGTGCCGACGGCGACGACTACGACGAGGCGCTCGGCCACCTCTACCGTGTCCACGCGGCGGCGTACCGCGGCGACAGCACCGGCGCCGCCCACCTGCTCGCGCGCGGCTGGCGGGCGGTCGGGCGGGTGGACAACCCGACGCTGCGCGCCGCATATCACTACCTGGAGGGTGAGGTTCGCCTCGACGACGAGCCCGATGCTGCGCGGGAGATGCTGGGTCGCGCGATCGAACTCGCGGCCGAGGTGCGAAATCGATTCATCGGTGGGATCGCCCGCGTCTCGCTGGCGTCGCTCGAAGCCCGACACGGTGACGCGAACGCATCACTGCCGGCGTTCCGCGAGATCATCGACCACTGGCGCCGGACCGGAGATTGGGTGCACATGTGGACGACCCTGCACAACCTGCTCGTGCTGTTCGTTCGCCTGGGAGCGCCGGAGCCGGCTGCCGTGCTCCTCGGGGCCTTCGATACGGCGCGGACCGGCGCTCCGCCGTACGGCGCCGACGCGGAACGTATCGATGCGGCGCGGCGCTGGATCGAGCGGACCTTGGGCCCGGTTGCGGCGGGCACGTCGGTGTCGAGGGGACGCGGTCTGCGCGATGAGGAGGTGGTCGCCTATGGCCTGGAGGTGATCGACGGACTGCTGCGCGAGCACGCCACGGTGTGAGTGGGCGTTGGCGGTGGCCTGTCAGGCCGAATGGCGGGCGATGAAGCGCAGCACCCGGTCGTTGAATCCGGCCGCATCCTCCGCGGGCAGGTCGTGGGAGCAATCCGGCACACGTACGTGTTCGGCGTTCGGGAGCCGATGTTCCAGCTCGTCCGCCACGAGCTGGAACATGCGCAGGCTGTCGCCGCCGCTGAACAGGAGCGTCGGCGCTGTCACCCGCGCCGCGTCGGCGTCATCGAACGGGGTCCAGAACCTGGAGCTACTCGTCTCGAGCGTGAACTCGTCGGCGTTGTCCCGCAACATGTGATGTACGTCGTCGGGGAGATCGAGGAACGTGCCGTCCCCGAACAGCCCGTCGACGAAGGTGCGGATCCCGTCCTCGGCCCGACCTCGCTGCAGGAGGTCGCCGGCCGGGCCCCACACGTCAGCCAGGAAGGTGTCGCGGATCGGTCGACCCTCAGGGTGCTCTTCGAGCAGCGGGAGCACCGGCGGCTCGGAGATCGTGAGCGACCGGACTCGGGCGGGATGGACGGAGGCGAGGAACAGCGCGGTGTAGGCGCCGTACGAACTCCCGACGACGTGTGCCGAGCCGATTCCGAGACCGTCGAGCAGTGCGCCGAGGTCGTCGGCGTGCAGGTCGGCCGCGTAATCGGCGTCGCCGGCCGGGCACGGGTTCGGATGGTGATGCCGCCGGCTGTAGGCGATCGCCCGATGGTGCTCGGCGAAGACGTCGAACTGGGCTTCCCAGCTGCGGTAGTCGCCGAGCGACCCGTGGACGAACACCACGGGCTCGCCGGCGCCGGCCTCGAGGTAGACCAACGGTGTCCCGTCGACTTCGATGGTCGGAAGCGTCTCGGTCGTCACGGGCGGACCTCCAGTACGTGGTGGATCTCCGATTCGGCCGCTCGTCGCACGCTGGTGAAGCCGGCGTCGCGGAAGATGCCCGCCAGCGGGGCGACACCCGCCTGGCCGCCGAGCGCGTGTCCCCCGTCCTGGGACAACGCGTTCGGCGTGCAGATGAAGGTGGACATGCCGTAGGCCGCCGACCGAACGGGTTGAGGTTGTCGACCTGACGGTCCTCCGATCGGATCTCGACCACCATGATCGTCCCGCCCGGGGCCAGCGCCTCTCGGGTGTGCCGGGCCGCGGCGAGTGGGTCGCCGAACTCGTGGAACGCATCGAACATGCAGATCAGGTCGTAGCCGCCGTCGGGGACCGGGAAGGTGTCGGCTTCGGCGACTGCGAAGGTGAGACGATCGCGGTCGTCGACGCCAGCCTCGCGAGCTCGGCGCCGAGCGGCGTCCACCGAACGTGCATGGTGGTCGAAACCTCGGATCTTCGCGGTGGGGAACGCCTCCGCGAGCAGGATCGCGGTCGCCCCGTGGCCGCAGCCGACGTCGGCGATGCGCCCGCCCTGGGCGAGGCGATCGCGCACACCGTCCAGCGCCGGGATCCAGTCATCGACGAGGTGGCTGCGGTAGGCGGGCTTGAACATCGCCTCGGTGGCACCGAAGATGCGGTCGTCGTGCTCGCTCCAAGGCAGTCGACCGTCGGATCGCAGCGCGTCCTCGAGCTGCGACTCCGTCGCCCAGACGGCGGTCATCTGGTCGAAACCGGCACCCATGTACACCGGGCTGTCCTCGTCGGCGAGCACCATGGCGTGCTCCAGCGGGAGTTCGTAGGTGTCGTCGTCCGGGTCGTACTCGACGTAGCCGCCGGCCGCCTGGTTGGCGAGCCATTCGGCGAGGAGTCGCTGGTCGGTGCCAGTGCGGTCGGCGAGATCCGCCGCCGTGATCGGGCCGGCGCCGGCCATCGCCCGGTACAGGCCGAGACGGCGGCCGATGTGGGTGAGTGCGCTCGACACGGTGGCGCCGAGGTCGCGGACGACGGTGCCGATGAACTGCTCGACGCGCTCCGGTGCGGGTTGGACGTCGGTGTCGGTGATCGTTGTCATGTCGTCATCGTCCCGAATCGACCTGTCGTCGGTCTGTCGTCGACCTGTCGCCTCCCGATGAGCGACGTCCCGGACGGGCCTCGGTTGGCTCATCCGAGCCGGCGGTCGTCCAGCGGAAACCGTCCGTACGAGGCGTTCTCGACCGGTACCGGGCCGGCCGGTGATGCATCCCACGGCGCGGCCGGCTGCGCCGTGCGGCTCGAGTGCGGCGAGTGGGTTCGGTCAGAGGTCGGTGTCGGCGGAACCCGCGAAGAACTGGACATTCGGGCCGGTCACTGTGAAGGCGATGGCGATGTCGCCGTCGCTGACCGACAGATTCCCCGCTGAGCGCTCGTCGATCTCGAATCCTTCGCTCGTGTAGAAGTCGCGCAGCTGCGCAACGGTCATGTCGAGCGATTGGTCCGGGTCGAGAGCTCGTAGCGTTCCGGAGAACACGTCGTCGTCCGTACCGGCGGCCTCGGCCGTGAGGACCGTGCCGCCCAGGTACTCGAACCGGGTGGGCAGGATCAGGTCAGCGAACTCGTCGGGCAACTCACCGCCGACGGACGCCGTCCCGCCCTCGAAGTCGATCGCGATCGATCCGTCGCTCGCGTCGGCCTCGCCGGTGGTCGACCGCTCGGTCTCGTCAGCAATCGGGTCGTCGGCCGCACCTCCGCAGCTCGACAATGCGAGCACGATCGTGATCGCGGCTGCCCTCGCTCCTGTTCTCATGTGTCCTCCTTGTCGTCGCGTCACCCGCACTCGAGCGCGAGGTCGGATTCGGCGTCGCTGCCGGTCGATGCGTCCTCGGCCGGGCCCGAGATGCTGATCGTCGATCCGTCCGACTCCACGACGAATCCATCGGAGGCGGTCCTCAGCAGCCCAGGCCTCGCCGCGTACAACTCGTCGCCCGTGGCCAGTCCAGGTGTGTCGTCTGGCTGCCTGGCGGTGAGCGTCCACTCGCCTCCGGGCACGTCCGAACCGGGTGGATCTGCGGCGTACGACACGGTGAGTTCGGCGAGCTGCCGTCCCGGAGCGGCGCCGTGCCCGACGAAGGTCGTGGTGTCGCCGATCGACTGGCAGCCGCCGAGGTACGGCTCGTATCGGTACGTCTCACCCGCGAGGGTGAGTTCAGCCGAGGCGTCTCCGTCGTCGGCACGAGGAGCGTCGGAGTCGGCGACGGACGCCTCGGTGGGCGGGCCGGTCGGTCTGGCTGCATCTGGGTCGCCATCATCGCCGCCGCAGCCGACGGTCGTCGCACCCGACACGAGTGCGAACAGCCCGAGCGACATGCATACCCTCGGACGCAGCGTCGACGCCGGAGTCACGAGCGCTGGTGGTGTGTCGACAT
>CAXBAZ010000389.1:0-4580 GCA_963973395.1 uncultured Acidimicrobiaceae bacterium | reverse complement strand
TACGAGTACAGCAGCTGCGGGCCGAGCACGACCTGCCGGTGATCGAGACCGGTCGGCACCTCGTGTTCGTGGGGAATCCCGGCACCGGCAAGACCACCGTGGCGCGACTGCTCAGCGAGCTGTACCGCAGCCTCGGCGTGGTCACGACGGGGCATCTGATCGAGACCGACCGCGCCGACCTCGTGGCAGGCTTCGTCGGTCAGACCGCTGCCAAGACGCAGGCCGTGCTGACCGCGGCCCTCGGCGGGACCCTGCTGATCGACGAGGCGTACTCGCTCGCACGGGGCGGCGACAACGACTTCGGCCGCGAAGCGATCGACACCCTCGTCAAGTTCATGGAGGACCATCGTGACGATCTCGCCGTGGTCGTCGCCGGCTACCCCGCCGAGATGCAGCAGCTGATCGACACGAATCCCGGCCTCGAGAGTCGATTCGCCCGCACGCTCGAGTTCCCCGACTACACGACCGACGAGTTGATCGCGATCTTCGAGTTGATCGCCGGCAAGCAGCGGTACCACCTCACCGAGGATGCCCGGCGCGGGCTGCACGTCGTCATCGAGGCCGAACCGAGGGACCGCGGGTTCGGCAACGCCAGGTTCACCCGCAACGTCTTCGAGCAGGCGGCCTCGATGCAGGCGCTCCGGCTGCACGATGTCCCCTCGCCGACCGTCGAACAGCTCACCACCCTCGAGGCAGCCGACATCGCACGGGCGTGACACCACCCGACGTCGGCACCGCGCGGTGAGGTCGATCGGCCCTGGACCGCCGGCCGCGGCGTTCGTACGGTGGTCGGCGACGAAAGGTGGTCCGATGGACTTCGAGGTGTCCGAACCGATGTCGACCATGCTGGCGATGATCCGCGAGTTCATGGACCGGGAGGTGATCCCGCTCGAGAGCGTGATGCTGCACGGCGACGAGGCGACGTTGCAGGCGGGCATCGACGATGCCCGGGCCAAGGTGAAGCAGATGGGGCTCTGGGCACCGAACCACCCGGTCGAGTTCGGCGGCCTCGGTCTGTCGATGGTCGATCACGGGCTGTTCGCCGAGGCGGTCGGCCGGAGTCCGCTGGGCATGACCGTGTTCGGCACCCAGGCGCCGGATGCGGGCAACATCGAGATCCTCCACAACTGGGGTACCGACGAACAGAAGGAGATGTGGCTCCGTCCGCTGGTCGAGGGCCGGATCCGCAGCTGCTTCTCCATGACCGAGCCGGAGACCGCCGGGTCGAACCCGACGCTGCTCGAGACGCGAGCGGTCACCGACGGCGACGACTACGTCATCAACGGTCAGAAGTGGTTCACCTCGTCGGCCGACGGCGCCGCCGTGGCGATCGTCATGGCGGTCACCGATCCCGACGCCCCACCGCACCAGCGGGCGAGCATGATCCTCGTCCCGACCGACACGCCCGGCTTCAACCTCGTGCGCAACGTGAGCGTGATGGGTCACGCCGGGAACGGCCATGCCAGCCACGGCGAGGTCATCTACCAGTCGTGCCGGGTGCCGCGCACGAACCTGCTCGGGCCGGAGGGCAGCGGCTTCCTGATCGCCCAGGATCGGCTCGGGCCGGGGCGGATCCACCACTGCATGCGCTGGCTGGGCATCGCGTCACGGGCGTTCGACATGATGTGCAGTCGGGCGAACGAGCGGGTGATCGACGGCGCCGGGGGCACGCTCGCCGATCGACAGGTCATCCAGCACTGGGCCGCGGAGCTCAGCGCGAAGATCAGCAGCGTGCGGCTGCTGACGCTCCACACGGCGTGGCAGATCGACCGCCACGGCGCCAAGGCGGCCCGCGACGAGATCTCGGCCATCAAGTTCGTCGTGGCGAACACGATGCTCGAGGCGGTCGACACCGCGATCCAGGTGCACGGTGCGCTCGGCCTCACCGACGACACCGTGCTCGCGTACTGGTACCGCCACGAACGGGCCGCGCGGATCTACGACGGCGCCGACGAGGTCCACAAGTCGAGCCTCGGTCGCCGCATCCTCCGGCGGTACGCCACGGCGGTGTGACCGGGCGTTAGCGTCGTGGCGCATGGGGTTCCGCGACCGGTTCTACACGCCGACCACGGCGAAGGCGCTGCTGTCGTGGCGGATCCTGCTGGGTGTCGGCGCCAGCATCGCCCTGGCGGTCGCCGGCCTGCCGATCGTCGCCGCGATCGGCGCCGGTGTGGCGCTCTACGCCGGATCGGTCGCCGTCGCCATGCCCGAGGGGCCGGCGCGCGTCAACATCGATCCGTTCGTGCTCGGCGAGCCGTGGCGCCAGATCATGCAGCAGGCACAGGGCAGCGGCCGCAAGCTGCGCTCGACCGTCGCCGCCGCCGACAGCGGCCCGCTCAAGACCACGATGCAGGGCGTCGTCGAGCAGCTCGAACGTGGGCTCGGCGAAGCCTGGGCGATCGCGCGGCGTGGCGACGAGATCGACGAGGCCGTGCGACGGCTCGACCCGACCTCGCTGCGCTCCAAGCTCGCCACTCTGCAGCAGCAGGCAGCGGCAACGCCATCCCCCGAGCACGACGCCGCGGTGGCGTCGGTCGAACGCCAGATCGAGGCCGCCGAGCGGCTGAAGGTCCAGTCGGCCGAGACGGCTGCGTCGTTGCGGCTGACGCAGACGCAGCTCGACGAACTCGTCGCCCGCGCCAGCGAGGTCCGGTTCGGGGCGGTCGACACGGTGGCGTACCAGCGCGACGTCGACGAGCTCGTGATCAAGCTGGAGGCACTGCACCAGGCCGTCGAGGAAACCCGCACGGCGTGAGCACCCTGCTCAGATCGAACCTCACGGTCGCCCTCGGCACCGCCCTGTCGCGCGTCACCGGACTCCTGCGGGTCGTCGTGTTCGCCGCCGTGATCGGCCAGACGCTGCTCGCCGACAGCTACAAGATCGCCAACGAGACGCCGAACATCGTCTACGACCTCCTGATCGGCGGTGTGCTCAGCGCCACGTTGGTGCCGATGTTCTCGTCGTTCCTCGGCACCGGCGACGACGAACCCGACGAGCACGCGACCAACGTCGTGATCACGATCGCCGCCACGCTGATGGTCGCTCTCACGGTCGTGGCGGTCGTCCTGGCGCCGATCATCTTCCGGCTGTACACCCTCGACCCACCCGATGGCATCGACGTCGAGCTGTTCCGGAACGTGGGCACCACGCTCACCCGCATCTTCTTGGTGCAGATCCTGTTCTACGGGCTGACCGGGATCGCCAACGCGTACCTCAACAGCCGCCGCCACTTCTTCGCCGCCGCGTGGAGTCCGATCCTGCCCAACGTCATCATCATCGTGACGCTGCTGTCGCTGCCCGGCGCCGGCGACACCGGATGGACGCTCGACGACGTGCTGACCAACGACCGGCTGCGCTGGACGCTCGGTTTCGGCGCCACCGCCGGCATCGCTGCGATGGCGCTGGCGGTCGTGCCGGCGATGGTGCGTGCGGGGCTGCGTTTCCGCCCGGCGTTCGAGTGGCGGCACCCGGCGGTCCGCAAGCTTCTCGTGCTGTCGATCTGGACGATCGGGTTCGTCGCCGCCAACCAGATCGCGCTGCTCGTCGTCCGCAACCTGGCACTCCGCCAGGGCGGCGGCATCGTCGCCGCCTACTTCGACGCGTTCACCTGGTTCGTCCTCCCCCACGGGCTGCTCGCCGTGTCGATCGCCACGACGTTCCAGCCCGAGATGGCGCGCGCTGTGGTGCGACGCAGCCGTCCCGACTTCGTGCACCAGACCTCGCTCGGCGTCCGGCTGATCACACTCCTGACACTGCCCGCCGCGGCCGGCATGTTCGTGTTGCGCGATCCGATCATCGGCCTGATGCAACGCGGCCAGTTCGACGCCGTCGACGCGTTCAACACGTCGCGGGCGCTCGCCGGGCTCTCGCTCGGCCTCGTCGGCTTCTCGGTCTATCTGTTCGCCCTGCGCGGCTTCTACGCCCATCAGGACACCCGCACACCCTTCGTGCTCAACGTCGGCGAGAACGTGCTCAACATCGTGTTCGCGCTGGTGCTCGTCGGCCGGTGGGGTGTGCTCGGCCTCGGCCTCGCCTACGCCTTCGCCTACCTGCTCTCGGCGCTGTGGGCGCTCACGGTGCTGCGCGACAAGGTGGGGGCCTTCCCGCTCGGGCCGATCGTGTCGAGTGGGTGGCGGATGCTGCTCGCCGCGGTGCTGATGGCCGAGGCCATGTGGTTCGTGACCCGCAACGTCGACGACGACACCGGCTGGTCGGCCCTCGGTCAGATCGTCGTCGGCGGCGGTGTCGGCGTCGTCGTGTACCTGGCGGTCGCGTTCGCATTGCGGATCCCGGAACTCGACTGGGTGCGGCGCCGGATCCCCGGCGTTCCGGCACCCGGCTGACCTTCCGAGCCCCGTCTCGGCACCGGATAGGCTGCTCGGATGTTCAAGCTCGCACGCAAGTGGTGGAAGTACCTGACAGCCAAGCTGACCGGCTCGTTCGACGAGCGGGCCGATCCGAAGGTCCAGCTCGAGCAGGCCATCTCCGAGGCGCAGTCGCAGCACCAACGGCTGAAAGAGCAGGCGACCAACGTGATCGCCGGTCAGAAGCAGGCAGAGATCCGGCTGAACGGCAAGAT
>CAXBAZ010000388.1:0-4583 GCA_963973395.1 uncultured Acidimicrobiaceae bacterium | reverse complement strand
TCAGAACGATCGAGAGCGCTCCAAGCAGGACGACGATCATCCTGGACGACGTGACGTGTACGCCGATGATCTGCCCAAGCGACGCGATCAGGAGTGGCAGGCCGGGCGCGCGATAGTCGTGCCAGTAGTTGCCGTACGTGATCGCCCAGCCTCCCTCGAGCAGCTCGCGCCCACGCAACATGTAGACCGCCTCGTCATGGCCGAGCGGGGACCGCACCGCCAACCCGTCTGCGGCGGCGACGCCGAACGAGCAGAGTGCCAGCGCCAAGACCCAGCCCTCCATGATTATCGGCCGCAGCCTGCTCGCGCTCATAAAGTCGACGCATTAACCAACAGAGGCACGGCACGAACACTATGTGGTGCGGCACCCGGCTTCCACAATCGCGTACGGCCGACCGAGTTGACCCGTCTGCCACTAGAGTCCACGCTCGTGTCTGGGGCGTTGTGCGGCTCGTGCCCCCGGCAAACCATCCGCCACTGGTGGCGATCGCTCCGGTGGCTCACGATCGTGACAATCGTGTTCTTCGGCGCGTGCACGCTCGCGCTAGCCGTTCGTTCACCGCTCGGCCACGACGAGTCCGTATACGCGTTGCGTGGTCGTGACATCCTGCAGCACGGCTGGTCGACCACGTCGGGCGCGTACTGGCGGGACTATCGAGCACCGGGCCTTCCCATCGTGATTGCCGGGACCGGACGGGTCGTCGGGGTACACGTCACGACCTCCAGGATGGTCGTCGTCGTCTTCGGTGCTGTCACGATTGCCGCAACGTGGTACATCGTGACGATTGTCGCCGGCCGCGTCGCGGGCGATGTTGCCGCTGCGCTCCTCGCCGTTTCGGCTGGGTTCGTGTACTCGGCCTCCACGCTGCTGGCAGACGTACCTGGGGCAGCCTTCGCCCTCCTCGCAGTCGCAGTCTTCGCTCATGACGTCCGCCAAGGGCGGCTGAAGTGGAGCTTGCTCCTCGTGCCACTCCTGTGCCTCGCGGCCGCTACCTCGCGGTTCGGCGCCCCGTTCCTGTACGCCGCCGGCTTGAGCACGGTGGCTTTCGTCGCGGCACCTCGGATAGGGCGTGAACGAAATTGGGCACTCGCCGGACAGTCGCTTATCCTCGCTTTGTCGGTCATGTTCGTGACTGCCCTCGTCTTGTTCACCGACCTGGTGTCATTGGACGGCGATTCTCCTGCGCACGCCAACTCGGCTCTCGTCGAGGACAACGACCTCACGGTGAGCAACGGACTGACCGGCCTGTGGCAGGTGATCACCCCATCATCGGACGGGCTCGTCGACCTGTGGTCTCCCGCTGTCGGCTTGCTGTTCCTCGGCGGCGTCTTGCTGGCGTGCGCGCGAGCTGTCTCCGGCGAGCGGCGGGTCGAGGTAGTAGCGCTCCTCCTCGCAGCTGGCACCTCGGCTGGTGCGCTGGTTGTGGCCATCGGCCAGATCGTGGCTAACTACCTCGTGCTCACCTTGCCATTCTGGGCTGCACTCGCAAGCCTCGGATGGGAGTGGCCGATCACCGCGGTCGGGCGGCGGCTAACGACTGCGGTCCAGAGGCAAACTCTGCTCTTTTTCGCTGTAGTCGCTCTCGGAGCCCTCACTCTGCACGCGGGCATTCAGGTCAGATCGACGCATCAGTCATATGTCACGACCTTCGGACCAATTCGCGCCGCCAGTATCGACGCAGGGTCAGCGTGGGCGCCGCAGTGCGGTTTGGTGACCGGGTACGGCCCGCAGGTCGGGTACTACAGCGAGTGTGAGGTTGTGCCGTTCGTGGCCATTCCGGAGCTTCGAGCGCCTGTCGAGTTCAATGATCTAGACCGCTTGCTACAAAGGCGCGTGGATGCCCTCCGGTCGGATGCAGACGAGGCCCTTCGGGTCGGCGTCTTCCTCGTCGAAACTGGCAAGCGTCAGCCCATGTCAGAACAGATCGACGGCTCGAACCTGATCCTGCCGGAGCGCCAATTCGAATACGGCGCAGATGGCGAACGCCGCCGCCACGCATGGGTGCAGGAGTTGAATGGTTGTCTCCTCGGTGCCGAGTGCTAGGAGTCGTTCAGTTGACCAGACCGCGGTATTTGCTCCGCGAGGCTGATACCCATGCTTGAAATCCGTCCACCTCCACCACACTGCACTGGACGAACGTGACCTCGAGGTGCAGCGATCGCTCCAATCGTTCGTATGCGAGTGCGCTCGAATGCTCCCCAACGCGACGCTCGTGTCCCGCACCGCCCGACTCCGATCTACGGCGGCCGATGAAGTGGTCCAGTCAGATTTCTGGTGGCCAACCCGACTCCGCAACCTCTTCGAGATTCGGAGACCGGCACACAGCGTCACAGCTACATGTGTCGACTCAGGCCTCGAAGACGAGTCGTCTGAACCGGCCGCGAATCACGAAGAGGACCTCGAGCAGCACGATCCAGCCGAACGCGACCTTGTCGTGATTCGCGAGGGCGAAGCGGCGCGACACCCGGTAGTGGTGGCGCCGCCAGCGACGGGCGTTCTCCATGCCGTACGACACGTAGTGGTGCCGATACCGGCGCCACAGCCGGGTCCACGATCGCCACACGGCGAGCGCATCGCGTCCGGCGTCCTCCTTGTGGTAGACGCACAGCGCCTCGTCGCTCGTCACCCGCTCGAATCGCCCACCGAGTTCGGCGAACCGGATGAAGAAGCCGAGGTCCTGCAGACGAGGCAGGCGCTCGTCGAACGGTCCCGCCTCGAGGAACGTCGAACGCAGCCCCATCATCAGCCACAGGTACCCGCCGAAGCTGGCATCGAGGAGCGACTGCATCGGGTCGTCGGGTTGCTCGGGCGCCATCAATTTCGGTTCGTCCCACGCCGGCCGGAGCCAGTGATAGTTCGTGTAGACGAACACGCCCTCGAGTGCTCGTTCGCCGCCGGCCGCTTCGACCTCGAGCAGGTGATCGAGTTGGGCGCGCAACATGCCTGGGTACTTCTCGTCGTCGGCGTCGAGCCAGGTGAGGAATCGCCCCGTCGCCTCTCGGAGCAGTCGGTTCCTGGTGGCGGGTCGGCCGAGGTTGGACGGGTTCCGCAGCAGTCGGATCTCGGGTATCTCCGTCGCCAGGCGCTCGAGGACGAGCCACGTGTCGTCGGTGGATCCGTCGTCGCAGACCAGGATCTCGACGCCGCCGTCGACTTCGGAGGTGACGATCGACCGAATCGCCCGCTCGACATGGTCGGCCCCGTTGAATGCCGGAATGCAGACCGTCAGCGTGGTCACGACGGCACCGTTCCGTTGCAGACGTCGGCGATCAGGTGTTCCCACGCGTCGAGCACGGGCTCGGGCCGGAAACGCTCGACCGTGGCCGGGGCGGCTGCGGCCAGCGCCCGCCGTGCCTCCTCGTCGTCGATGAGCCGGCGCATCGCGGCGGCCAGCGCCTCGACGCGGTCGCCACCGGGGTCGACCAGCACGCCGTTCTCGCCGTCGAGCACGATCTCGTTCGTGCCTTCGCAGTCGGCGAACCCGATGACGGGCAGCCCGCACGCCATCGCCTCGGCAGTGACGAGGCCGAATCCTTCGTGGATCGACGACATCACCAGGAACTTGGCCGACGTGTACGCCTGCTCGATCTCGCTCGTTGGCTCGTCCACCGCTGCGCGCCGCAGTTCCAGCCGTTCGATCTGGGCGACGACCTCGTCGTACAGCGGGCCGTCGCCGACGATGCGGAGGCGCCAGGCCGGATACTCGGCCTCCAACATGGCCCACGCCGAGATCAGCGTCGCATGATCTTTTGCGGGGGAGAGCCGGCCGACAGCGAGGATCACGTTGTCGACCGGGTCGGTCGACACGTCGGCGAGCGGGCCGACGTAGGGCTCGATGAGGTTCGGGATGACGTACGTCTTGGCCCGGAGGTCGTCGTCGATCTGCTCGCGGAACGACGGCAGCAACACGGTGTTCGCAGCGCTCGTACGAAGTGCTCTCCGGCGCAGCCCGACATCGACGGGGTTCTGGTCCCACCGGAGAGGGTCGCCGCCGAGATCCCGGTCGGGCACGTTGTGGAGGGATGCGACGACGGGTACCCCGCTACCGGTGGCCGCCAGTGCGAGATAGGGGAACGTGGAGGGGAGGAACCCGATCGCCACGTCCGGCCTCGCGATGCGAAGCGTCCGGCGGAGGTGCCAGGTCTTCGGGGCGTGCTGGATCAGCCACAGCGCCACGGCGACGAGACGGTGTCGCCGGGCGGGGCCTTCCAGGGTGCCGAGCGGGGTGCCACGTCCCCGTCGGGAGTGCCGCTTGCGACCGTCGATCTGGCGGATCCCGTAATCCAATGGGTAGAAGCTCGGTCCGTTGCGCTCCTGGTACGTGAGCACGGTCACGGGGTAGCCGCGACGGTGCAGACCGTTCGCGACGTCGACGAGCACGCGCTCGGCCCCGCCCGCGGCCCGGTGCAGGCTCTGGATCGCGAACGCGACGTGGGGGCGGTCATCCTCGGTCTGCATCGACGTCACCGTGTCGCAGTCGGCCCGTGTCCGCCGCCCCACTGATCCCGCGAGTTCGCGTCGTGCGCGGCGTCGTTGGTGGTGCCGATCGCCTGCATCGCCGGTGAACGATATCAGCAGGCAC
>CAXBAZ010000387.1:0-4585 GCA_963973395.1 uncultured Acidimicrobiaceae bacterium | reverse complement strand
TCGCTTGCCCCCGCCCGGCGGGTGACGCCCACGGCGGAACGGGCCGCCCGCGGGCGGCCGGTCGCCGCCGGATCCCGGCATGATGGTGTGGTGAGCGAGACCGACGCCTCGGAGATCATCGACGGTGCCGACAGCGGCGCCGACGTCGACGAGGCGGCCCGACCGACCGAATCGGTCGCGGCACCGACGTCGAGGCGTTGGCAACGGCCGGACCGGACGACGACGCTCATGATCCTCCTGCTGCTGGTCGGGAGTCTGCTCGTCGCCCGCGGTGTGCTGGTGGGGATCACGGGCGACGATCGCGCCGATTTGCCGACGCACGTCGAGTCGGTCGAGCCGGTGCCCGAGGCCGTCCAGGTGCTCAATCAGAGCAACGTGTTCGTCGACCTCGCCGAGGGCTACACCGGGGTGCTCGTGATCGACGACGTCGAGATCGAGACGGTCAACATCGACGAACTCGGCGACACCGACGTCGAACCCGGTCAGCAGGTCGAGTTGCCGCCCGTCACCCGCTACGAGCCCGGCAACGCCACCCTCACGTTCACGCCGTCGGCGGCAGCGCCCATCAGTCAGTTCGTCGACGGTGAACACACGGTCGAGGTGATCTACTGGCTGATCGCGGACGGTCGCCAGTTCGCCAGGTCGTACACCTGGACCTTCACGGTCGTCTGACCGTCGTCCGAGCATCAGGACGAACGGAGCGAACCTGGTTCGCTCCGTTCGTGTGAGTTCACGCCAGCGCGGCGTCGACGGCGGCCGCCGCGTGCAGCGCCGTCGTGGGGAAGTACGGAACCGTCAGGTCGTCGGCGCCGACCAGCAGCTCGATCTCGGTACAGCCCGCGATGACGCCTCCGGCGCCGTCGGCGACGAGCTGCCCGATGATCTCGAGGTAGCGCGCGCGGGACGTGTCGCTGACGATGCCGCGCACCAGCTCGTCGTAGATCACGTCGTGGACCACCGCTCGGCCGGCGGCGTCGGGCACGATCACGTCGAGCCCGTGCGCTCGCAGACGTGCCCGGTAGAAGTCGTGTTCCATCGTGTACCTGGTGCCGAGCAACGCGACCCGCTCGACACCGGAGGCACCGACGGCCCGGGCCGTCGCGTCGCCGAGGTGCAGGAACTCGCCCACGATCGCGGCCTCGATCCGATCGGCGAGCCGGTGCATCGTGTTGGTGCACAGCACGATGATCTGGGCGCCCGCCCGTTCGAGCATCGCCGCGTCGGCAGCGAGCAGGTCGCCTGCGGCGCCCCAGTCGCCTGCCGCCTGCAGCGCCTCGATCCGGGCGAAGTCGTAGCTGCGGATGACCAGATCGGCCGAGTGGGTGCCGCCGAGCCGGGCGCGGACACCTTCGTTGATCAGGCGTTCGTACTCGATCGAACTCTCCCAACTCATCCCGCCGAGCAAGCCGATCGTCTTCACTCCGGCGCCCTCGCCGTCACGTTCGACGTCACGTTCGCCATCACGTTCGCCATCCCGTATCCGTCATCGTCGGGTCACCGTCGATGCTCTCAGCCGGCGATCTCGGCCACGACGGCGTCGGGATCGGACAGGAACTCCTCGAACCGCTCGGCCGGCACGATCGGCGTGCCGTTGGCCTCGGCCTTGGAGAGCTTGCTCGCGCCGGCGCCCGGGCCGACGACGAGCGCGAACGTCTTCTTCGACACGCTGCCCGGGCTCTTGCCGCCGCGGGACGTGATCGCCTGTTCGGCCTCCTCCCGGTTGTAGCCGGGCACCGAGCCGGAGACCACGACCGTCCGGCCGGCCATCGTCTGGGGGGTCGACGCCCGCGCCTCGGCCGCGCGGCGGGCCTGCTCCTCATCGCCGAAGCCGAGCCCGGCCTCTCGGAGCCGCTCGATGAACGCCTGGTTGGCCGGTTGGTCGAACCACGTGCGAACCGTGGTCGCGATCACCCGGCCGACCCCGTCGACCGACGCCATCTCGTCGACCGACTTGGCCATGATGGCGTCGAGTGTGTGGAACTCGGCCGTCAGCGCTTGTGACGCGGCCGGGCCGAGATGCCGGATGCCCAGGGCCGTCAGGAGCCGCGGGAGGGGTTGCCGCTTGGACTTGCCGATCTCGTCGACCAGGTTGCCGGCGCTCGTCGCACCGACCCGATCGAGTTCGACCAGCTGCTCGACGGTGAGCGAGTACAGATCGGCGGGGTCGGCGACCAGGCCGGCGGCGGTCAGCTTCTCGACCATCTGCTCGCCGAGACCCTCGATGTCCATCGCACCGCGGCTCGCCCAGTAGGCCACCTTCTGGTCGCGTTGGGCCGGGCAATCGGGAGCGACGCAGCGGGTGTCGGCCTCACCTTCCGGTCGCACGAACGGGTTGCCGCACGCCGGACACGTCGTCGGGAACTTCCACGGTCGCGCACCTTTCGGTCGCATCGACGGCACCGGCCCCACCACCTCGGGGATCACGTCGCCGGCCTTGCGCACGATCACCGTGTCGCCGGGCCGGACGTCCTTCACCGCCACCTGGTCCTGATTGTGCAGCGTCGCCATCGACACGGTCGAGCCCCCGACGAAGACAGGTTCCAGCACGGCGAACGGCGTCGCCCGACCGGTCCGACCGACCGACACCTGGATCTCGCGGAGGAGCGTCGTGCGCTCTTCCGGCGGGAACTTGTAGGCGATCGCCCAGCGGGGCGCACGCGACGTGAAGCCGAGTTCGTCGCGAAGTGCCAGGTCGTCGACCTTGATCACGACCCCGTCGATCTCGTAGCCCAGGTCGTGGCGGTGGTCCTGCCGGTAGGCGCAGTAGTCGATCACCTCGTCGATGTCGTCGAACGTGCGGAGCTGGTCGTTCAGCGGGAAACCGACCGATGCGATGTATGCCAGCGTCTCCGCATGGGAGCCGAACTCCGGACCCCCGTCGACCGCTCCGAGCTGGTAGGCCCAGAACGAGAGCCGCCGCTTGGCGGTCATGGCCGGGTCCTTCTGGCGCAGCGAGCCGGCGGCGGCGTTCCGCGGATTGACGAGCGGGCGTTCGCCGGCTGCGACGTACCCGTCGTTCAACTCCTCGAAGACGGCCGTCGGCATGTACACCTCGCCCCGGACCTCCAGCACGGCGGGCGCGTCGTCACCCTCGAGCCGGTGCGGGATGTCGTCGATCGTGCGGATGTTGGCCGTCACGTCCTCGCCGACCCTGCCGTCGCCTCGCGTCGCGGCCTGCACCAGCTCGCCGTGCTCGTAGCGGAGACTCATCGCCAGGCCGTCGAACTTCAACTCGGCGATCATCGTCGGTTCGGCACCGCCGAGCCCACGCACCAGCCGGTCGTACCACGTACGCAGCTCGGACGGATCCATCGCGTTGTCGAGGCTCATCATCGGCACGGCGTGCGTGACCGGCGCGAACGTCGCGCTGGCCGAACCGCCGATCCACCGCGACGGGGTCTCGGGCTCGTCGAACTCGGGATGCTCGGCTTCGAGCCGGCGCAGCTCGCGGACCAGCGCGTCGTAGTCGGCGTCGGGCAACTCGGGTGCATCGTGTTCGTGGTAGAGCCGGAAGTGATGTGCCACCTGCTCGCGCAGGTCGGCGATCCGTGCCGGGATCTCGTCGCTGGGCGTCATCGATGCCGATTGTACGGAACGGCACCGGGAGGTCGAGCGGATGGGTGCGGCTCTGCCGAACCTGACCGATCGACCTCCCAATGGTTGCGGGGAGGAAATCAGCGGAATGAAAAGGAGCGAAGCGACGAATTCGCTGATTCCTCCAGGGTCAGGACGTCTGCACGGCCCGCGACACGGCGCGTGCGGTGCCACAGACCCGCTCGGCCACCGACGTGCTGTGACCGCCGAGGCCACACTGTGGAGAGATCAGGCTCTGCTGTCGGATCCGCACCGGATCACACCCACGCTCGATCAGCTCGCCCCACAGTGCTTCGAGACGGCCGGCGGTCCGGGCGACGGCACGAGTGAGACCCGCGCGGGCAGCGACAGGACCTTCGGACCCGACGCCACGAGCGTGGCGACGTCGATGTCTCCGCACACGTGCACCCCCACCGTGGCCGATGTCTCCACCGACGCCATCGCGGACGAGAGCAGATCGATCGCTTCGTCGGGTGCGATCGGGAAGTCGTGCGCCATGAGGCCGTCGAGGAACGGCTCGTCGATCACCACGAGTTGTGGTGCGCCGGGCAGCGCGTCGGAGATCTGACGGCCGAGGGAGCGCAGGTGGCTCTGGACGACCCGCGACGCCATCGAGAACGCGACATCGGGCGGTGCCCCGCCGCGACGGAGTGCGACGCCGACGCTGATGGGACCCACGAACTGCCACTTGACCGGTCCGGTGTGGCCACGCCGGATCGCCAGGTCGAGACACGTCCGGAACCCGGCGAATCGATCGGATCCGAAGTCGGTGCGAACGTCCGCCGTGGGGTCGAGCCGGGTCACGTCGATCGCGACGGTGCCGTCCTGCCCCAACGTCACCCCTGGCGCCCCGACGAGCGCCTGGGCGATCGGCGCCTCGGCCGGACATCGCCGCGGCAGGCTCGGCAGCGTGAGGACGTCGAACGCGTCGAAGCTGAACTCGGCTGCCGCGTCGACGTCGCGGTGCGGCAGGCTGCCGACGCCGATCGTC
>CAXBAZ010000386.1:0-4605 GCA_963973395.1 uncultured Acidimicrobiaceae bacterium | reverse complement strand
CGTCAGCAGGAGCGGTTCCGGCGATGGCGTCGCAATCGGCGTCGGTGAACGACTTCACCGGAGCCGTACTCGCCTGGGGTGTCCCGCGCCTGCGCGATCTGCCGTGGCGACGAACTCGCGAGCCGTGGGCGGTGCTGGTGAGCGAGGTCATGCTCCAGCAGACCCAGGTCGCCCGGGTGATCCCGAGGTGGGAGGCGTTCCTCGTCCGGTTCCCGACGGCGGCCGTGTGCGCGGCCGCGCCGCTGGGAGACGTGCTGAGCGAGTGGCAGGGCCTCGGGTATCCGCGCCGCGCACGCAGCCTGCACGCCACGGCTCGCCGGGTGACCGAACTGGGATATTTTCCGCACGACCTGGCCGGGCTGCTCGCGCTGCCCGGTGTCGGGCCGTACACCGCACGCGCCCTGCTGGCGTTCGCGTTCGAACTCGACGCCGCGGTCGTCGACACCAACATCGCCCGGGTCTACGCGCGAGTGGCGGGGGAGCGCCTGACGCCAGGGCGGGTGCAGGCGATCGCCGACGATGCCTGCCCGGCCGACGCGTCGTGGGCCTGGAACCAGTGTCTGATGGACCTCGGCGCCGTGTTGTGTCGGCCGGCGGCGCCGGCGTGTGAGGAATGCCCGGTGCGGTCGATGTGTGCGTGGGAGGGAAGCGGACGCCCGGATCCCGCGATCGGGTCGAGCGGCGTGAGCGGCAGACAGGCTCGGTTCGAGGGGAGCGATCGTCAGGCGCGCGGGCGCCTGATGAAAGCGCTGACGGCGGGTCCGGGCGATCGATCGAGCGTGGCCGAGATCATGCAGCGCGACGCCGCGGTGGCCGAGCGCCTGGTGCACGACCTCACCACCGAAGGCCTCTGCGCCACCACCCCCACCACGGTCACCCTCCCCTGAGATCGCTCTGTGTCACCGAACAGGCTGCCGAGAACCAATTCGGTGACATAGACGCGATCAGCGATAGGGGGCGAGTGCAGTTCGGGTGGTGGCGATCACCTGTCGGGGAGCGCAGGTCACCTGGCGGTACGTGAACTGGAGGGGCGACAGGCCTTCGAGCAACAGTGAGTTCATCCGTTCGGCATCGCGTGTCATCTGGCTCTCGTCGCGATGCCAGCGATAGCCGAGCAACTCGACCACGACCGGTGTGCCGTCGAATCGGCAGTCGACGCGTACGAGTCGCTCGTCGTTCGTGCGTGCCAGTACCTGCTGGGTCGTCGGCCGCGGGAGTCCGGCTTCGTCGACCAGCTCGAGGTACCGTCGCTCGAGCCAACTGTGCCCACCGCGTGTGGCGTCGATGCCATCGATCACCTCGAGCAGCTTCGGGATTCCGTACCGGCCGCGCGCTCGTAGGCGAGCGATCCTCCGGTGCAGCCACTCTTCGCTGACGCGGCCGTCTCACAGCGCCGAATCGAGCGCAGCGGTCAACTCACGACGGGTTGCAGTGCGACTGAGATCGATGAGCGTGCGGGCCGCGCTGGTCGCGGCGACGCCGTCGACGACACAACAGTCGACCGGGGGGAGGTACGTGGCGGTGTGGATCCGGTGCCGTGCCCGTTGCACGTTCCGGCCGCGCCGCACCGTGACGTGGAACGGCGGTGACAGCGTGAAGCCGTCCATGCCGTGGAGCGCCGCTGCGGTCGGTCCACTCGCCCACGAATCGGGCCCGCAGTCGACCAGCACCGCGACCAGGTCGTGGAGTTCGGTCACCGGCTGCAACGGTGAGCGGAACGTATGTGTGCCTGTGGGCAGGAGGACGCCACTCTGGACCTGGCGTCGAAGTTCGGCCGGGCTGTATCCCGCAGCCTGCAGCTGTTCGCGGGTGACCGTTCCGAACTGACCTGTCGCGACGTCCCCCAGGGAACGGACCGTTCGGGCCATTCCCCGACCCAACCACAACCCTGTAACAGTCAGCTCTGTGTCACCGACTTGTTCGTCGACGCACTCATCGGTGACACAGAAGTTCAGCCGGAGGTGATCTGCGACAGGATCTGGTCGAAGGCGGCGTCGGCGTAGGCGATCATCTCGTCGTCGGTGCGATCCTGGATCGGGTGCGGGGTGAACACCCGCGCCATCGCCGAGTAGCCGAGCGACTTCGACTGCGACTCGGCGGCGGTGACGAACTGGTCGGACGCGAGGAACACGCCGGGCAGGCCGCGGAGTTCGAGATCACTGATGTCGTGCACACTGCACGACGTGCAACTGCCTCAATCGGCCAGTGCCTCGATCACCACCTGGCACTCGGTCGCGATCTCGTGGCGCAGGTCGACCGGTGCCGGCTTCGCGAACGTCGGCTTCTTGTAGCGCTTCACGCTCGCCCCGATACCGACGAGCCGTTCCTCGATGCGGTCGAGGAAGACGTTGCCCCGTGGCTTGGAGATGTCGAGCAGGCCGACGGTGAGTCCCTCCAACGATGCGGGCCGGGCGAGTCGGGCTCGCTCGGCGACGGATCGCTCGCCGGTCGGGTCGAGGATGGTGCGGGTGCTCATGGTGGAAACCTCCGGGATCAGTATTGCACCGCTCTGGTGACCGGCTTCGAGCCGGTGTCGCCGTTGACCCAGCCTGGGATGATCGACGAGAACAGCCCCGCACCTCCGCCGGCGTACGCGAGCATCAGACCGTCGGGACGGAACTTGGGGAGCGAGGTCGGGCCCTGCGTCGTGTCGGGGGTGAGGAATCCACCGACGGCCTGGGCCGGAACGCCCTCGTCGATGCCGCCCGCCCCGCGCACGAGCTCGTCGATCGGCCGGGCCAACCGCAGGTGCAGCTCGAAGATGATGCGGTCACGGTCCCAGCCGGCGTCGGCGAACACCCTGGCGTGCTCGGGACCCATCACGAGGATCGCGTCGAACGCCATGACGAGCTTGTGATGGTGCATCGACTGCAGCTGGTGGGCGAGCGTGTTCGCGAGGCTCTCGGGTGTGCGCGACAATTGGTCGACGACGCCGCGTGGGCCTTCACCCGCGAACACCGTGATCGCGTCGACGTCGCCGACGAGCCCGCGCTGGCCGGCGAGTGTGCCGTACGGCGACTCGTGGTCGGCCTCGGCGAAGCAGAAGCCCACCTTGCTCGGATTGCCGTGGGCTGCTCGGTCGACCTCGCCGGGGCGTCCACCGCCGACGTTGCGCACGACGAGTTGGAGTGCACGTCCGATCGTCGAGTTGGCACGGGTGCCCTGGCCGAGTGCGTTGATCCCCGAGTTCATGCCGATCTTGCGGGTGCCGGGGCCGCTGCACACCAGCACCGGCCCGACGGGCATCGTGGTGGCGAGCAGACCGTGCATGTTGAACTCGTCGTTGCACGCAGCCTCGACGGCCGTCAGGACCCATGGCAGGTACTCGGGACGGCAACCCGCCATCACGGCGGCGATCGCCACCTTCTCGACCGTCGCATCGACGAGGTCGGGTGGCACCGTGGCCACGACCTCGTCCGGCGCCCGCGTGGTGCCGCTCAGCATCTGCAGCACCCGTGACTCCGTCGGCGGCACGACCGGCAGCCCGTCGCTCCAACCGCGGGTGAACATCATCTCGAGGTCGTCCTCGGCGTCGGCCACCTCGATCCGTCGTGAGCGCAGGATGCTGCCACCGTGGCGGACGGCGAGCTCGTCGACGGTGTCGGGGTCGACGCTCATCGAACCGCATCCCGGTCGCATGGGCGGGAGGCCCTCGCCGAGACCGTCGACCCCTGTGAACTCCTCCCACGCCGTCCTGAGCCAGCCGAACGTTCGTCCGACCTCGGCGCCGTTCTCGACCCGGATCAGGGTCGGCACGGTCTCGACGTCGTGATGCCAGCTGACGGCGAGGTCGGCGTCGTGGATCGCCGCCGGGTCACCGGGGAAGCCGGGGTCGTCCTGTGTGTACACCGTCAGGTCGGTCAGCGCCGCCAGCTGCCGCAGCACGGGAACCACGGTTCGGCAGGTCTCACAGTCCCGCTTGACGATCACGACGAGACCGTCGGGCAGCACCGGCTTGCTCATGTTCCGACCGTAGCCCGCCCCTCGCGCCGTGTCGTCAGCGTGTCGTCAGCGTGTCGTCAGCGTGTCGGTCGACCCGGGAAGGACACCCGGGTTGACAATAACCCGGTATCTAGGTAGGAATTACCGACATGAACGAGATCATCGTGGTCGGCCTCGCCGGATTCGCCGCCGCCTTCGTCGACGGATCGCTCGGGATGGGCTTCGGACCGACGTCGTCGAGCATCCTGCTGTCGTCCGGGGTCAGCCCCGTCGGCGTGTCCGCCACCGTGAACATCGCCAAGGTCGTGACCGGCGTGGTCGGTGGCGCCTCGCACTGGCGGTTCGGCAACGTCGACTGGAGGATCGTCAGGCGCCTCGCGATTCCCGGTTCGATCGGAGCGCTGATCGGCACGTTCGTGCTCACCAACGTGGATGGCGACTCGCTGCGCCCGGTGCTCGCGGCACTGCTGGCGCTCGTCGGAATGCGGATCCTGATGCGCTTTCGGCGGCCCCTCGACGGTTCGGAGATCACGGGTGGTGAACAGGGACGGGTCGCCGGCATCGAGATCGCCGGCGCGGCCGGTGGGGTCACCAACGGGCTGATCGGCGCCTGGGGACCGGTCGTCACACCGTTCCTCCTGCACCGCCGGATCGCGCCGCGGT
>CAXBAZ010000385.1:0-4625 GCA_963973395.1 uncultured Acidimicrobiaceae bacterium | reverse complement strand
CGAGCGTCACGAGCGCCCTGGCACCAACCGTCAGGTGGCGTCAGGCGTCCGCGCGGCGTCGCTGCATGTCGGTGTCGTACTCGCCGGCGAGCGATGACTTCTCGTCGTCGCTCAGCGCTTTGCCGGCGACCTGGAACACTTCCTGCTCCTCCTCGTCGAGGTGATGGATCAGCAAGTGGGCGAGCTCTTCGGCTGTCGGGAGCCACTGGGGACCGCTCATGTCGTATTCCTCGAGCTTCTCGACGAGATCGTCGAGTTCCTTGTGCTCGGCCACCGAGTGGCGTGCCTTCTCCTGGGTGAGATCGTGCTCCATCAGCGGGATGTAGAAGTAGCGCTCCTCGGCGCCCGCGTGGGCTCGCATCTCGCGCTTCAGTCGATCGAACAGTTCGTTGCGGCCGTCGCTGTCACCCGTGGTCTTGGTGAGGAGGTCGACCAGCGTGCGCTGAGTCTCGTGGTCGGCGCGGAGAGATTCGAAGATCGTCATGGTCGATTGCTTCCCGGACCCGACCCGTCTGAAACCCGCCCGTCCCGGTGAGAGACCCGGTCACGGCACCCGTTCGCCCTACGATCCGGGGATGGAACGGCCGCACACCGGACGCTGGTTCGAAGAGCTCACGCCCGGCACGATCATCGACCACGCCATTCGTCGCACCGTCACCGAGTCCGACAACGTCATGTTCACGTCGATGACGATGAACCCGGCGTGGCTGCACCTCGACTTCGACTACGCCGAGAAGGAGACCGAGTTCGGCAAGCCGCTGGTCAACTCGATGCTGACGGTCGCGATGGTCATCGGGATCAGCGTGCACGAGACGACGCTGGGCACCACGGTCGCGAACCTGGGGTTCTCGGACGTGTCGTTCCCCGCCCCGATGTTCCACGGCGACACACTCCGGGTCCAGACGGAGGTGACCGCCGCGCGCGACTCGAAGTCGCGGCCGAACCAGGGCATCGTCACGTTCGAGCACCGTGGGTACAACCAGCACGACACGCTGGTCTGCCGGGCGGTGCGCGACGCGTTGATGCTGCGTCGCCCCGCAAACTGACGCCCTCCTCCGGCGCCGCGGCCAGGTTCAGGCCATCGACGAGAGTTGGACGACCCGGCGCGCCTGGGCGGCCAGGGGTTCGTCGACCATCTGGCCCTCGAAGTCGATCGCCGCCACACCGTCCGCCGAGGCGGACTCGTAGGCGGCGAGCAGGCGGCGGGCCCGGTCGACATCGTCGGCGGACGGCACGAACGCCTCGTTGGCGAGTGCGACCTGCCCGGGGTGGATGCACAGCTTGCCCCCGTAGCCCATCGCACGAGCCTCGGCGGCCTCACGCCGGAATCGGTCGTCGTTGCGGAAGTCGGCGACCACCTGGTCGAGCACCGTCACACCGGCGAGTCGGGCGGCCAGTGCGACCGCTGATCTGGCGAACGCGACCTCGTCGTTGGTGTCGGTGCGGACGCCGCCCATGTCGGCGATGAAGTCCTCGGCGCCGAAGTAGCCGGCGATCACGCGCCGGTGGGCGAGCAGCGGGCGCGCATCGGCGACGCCGCGGGCGGTCTCGAGCCCGGCGAGCACACCGAGCTCGCCGAAGCCGGCCGCATCGAGCGCGGCGGCGACCGTGTCGAGGCCGTCGATCGTCTCGACCTTGGGCACGATCACGCCGGCGAGGTCAGGCGTGAGCGCGCCGCGGATGTCGTCGATGAACCATTCGGTCGGCACGGCGTTGACGCGCACGTACACCTGGCACCCGGCCGCGGTGAGACCGGGGGCTGCCTCGCGGGCGTTGACCCGGCCGTCCGATTTGGCGTTGGCCGGCGTGGCGTCCTCACAATCGATGACGACGGCGTCGGCGCCCCGCGAGGGCAGCTTGGCCACGAAGTCGGGCCGCACCGCCGGCGCGAAGAGCAGCGATCGGAGTCGGCCGGCGGGCCTCATGCCCCGATGATCGAGCGCTTGGCGACCTCTTCGAGCATCACCTCGGTGGCGCCGCCACCGATCGGGAGGATGCGCGCGTCGCGGCACATCCGCTCGACGGGCGTCTCGACCATGTAGCCCATGCCGCCGTGGAACTGCACACAGTCGTACATGATCTGGTTGATCGCCTCGGCACCGAACGCCTTGACGCCCGACATCTCCTTGACGTTGTCGAGCCCCTGGTCGCCCAACCAGGCCGCGTGGTACATCGAGGCGCGGACCGCATCGAGCTTCGCCTGGTTCATCGCCATCCGCTGCCGGATCGCACCGAGGTCGTAGAGGTGCCCGTCGAACGCCTTGCGCTCCTGGGTGTACGCGAGCGTCTGGTCGATCGCCGCCTGCGCGGCGCCGACGCCCATGCCGACCAGCACCATCCGCTCGTTCTGGAAGTTGCGCATCGTCTCGTAGAACCCCCGGTGGGGCGTGCCGAGCACCTGTTCGTCGGCCGCCCAGACGTCGTCGAGCACCAGCTCGGCGGTGTCGCTGCAACGCCAACCGTGCTTGTCGAGCTTCTTGGCGACCGCGAAGCCCTCGGTGCCGGCGGGCACCAGGAACATCGTGATGCCGTACTTGTTGTCCGGGTCGGTCTTCGCGGCGACGATCGTGAGGTCGCCGTAGACGGCGTTGGTGATGAACGTCTTGGTGCCGTTGATCCGCCATCCGTCGCCGTCCTTGACCGCGCTCGTGCGGATGCCGGCCACGTCGCTGCCGGCGTCGGGCTCGCTGACGCCGATCGACAGGATCGTCTCGCCCGACATCATCCCCGGCAACCATCGCTCGTGCTGTTCGGGTGACCCCGAGTGGACGAGGTGCGGGCCCGCCATGTCGGTGTGCACGAGCACGGTGACGTCGAAGCCGGCGAACGTGGAGGCGCCGAGCGCCTCCGAGAGCGTGGCCGACGCGAGCATGCCCAGTCCGAGACCGCCGTTCGCCTCCGGCACCCGCAGGCTGAACATCCCGAGGTCGCCCATCTTGCGGAGCACCTCGCGCGGTACCTTGCCGGCCGCTTCCCACGCATCCCCGTTCGGCGTGACCTCCTTCTGCACGAACTCGACCGTCTGGTCGTAGATCGCCTCGAGTTCGTCGGTCATGTAGATGTTGCGGTGCGTCATGGCGTGCTCTCCTCGGAGTCGAAGGTGACGAGTACTTGTTGCGAAGCGACCTGGTCGCCGGGGGCGACGGTGACCTCGGCGACGGTTCCGGCGACGGGCGCGGTCAGCGTGTGGAGCATCTTCATCGCCTCGATCACCACGCAGGTGTCACCGGCCGCGACCTGCCGGCCCGGCTCGACGGCGACCTCGGCGACCGAGCCGGGGAAGGGGGCGACGACCGCGTCGCCGTGCGCCGCGCCGCTGACCGATTCGCCGGCCCAGATCTCGGAGCGATCGGGCACGTGGAAGTGATGTGGGAATCCGTCGAGGGCGACGGTGACCGTTCGTGCGTGGCTGTCGACGGAGACGATGGCGAACGACGCCTCGACGCGCCCGGCTGCGTCGTCGGGATCGGCAGCGCCCGGGGACGCGGACCGACCGGGCGCCCGGCGAGCTGATGCGGTCGGGAAGTCGGAGGGTCGGACGTCGTGCAGTTCGCCGTCGACCGATCGTACGGTCACGGCGACGTCGGGTCGGTGCGGCGTGAGACGGAACGACGGGACCAGCTGGAACACCGTGTGGGCCCGGGGCGCACCACCGGCCTGTGACCAGGCGCGGGCGGCGTGGGCGGCCGCGGGTGCGGGGTCGGCGGGCACGTCGGTCTCGTCGAGGAAGCGGGTCGTGACCCGGCCGTCGACGACCGGCCGCTGGTCGACGAGCCACCGGTGGAACGGCCCGGTCGTCGCGAGGCCGTCGATGCGGAGGCCGTTCAGCCAGCCTCGCAGGGTCTCGAGTGCGGTCGGCCGGTCGGTGTCCCACACGATCAGCTTGGCGATCATCGAGTCGTAGAAGGGGGTGACCTCGTCGCCGGCGCGCACGGCGGCGTCCCACCGGAATCGGCCGGTCGGTCGCCCGAACGGACGGTCGCCCTCGTAGCCCGTGCGGAGTGCCGTGATCGGTCCGATCTGCGGGCTGAAGTCGTCGGCCGGGTTCTCGGCGTTGATCCGGCACTCGAACGCGTGCCCGGTGAACGTGACGTCGGCCTGGGCGATCGGCAGCCGTTCGCCGGCGGACGACCCGATCATCAGTTCGACGATGTCGAGCCCGGTGACCTCCTCGGTGACCGGGTGTTCGACCTGCAGCCGCGTGTTCATCTCGAGGAAGAAGAACTCGCCGTTGGTGTCGTCGACGATGAACTCGACGGTGCCGGCCGAGTCGTACTCCATGGCATGGGCGAGTGACACTGCGGCGTCCTGGAGGCCGGTGCGGGTCGCCTCCGGCAGGTTGGGTGCCGGCGCCTCTTCGAGCACCTTCTGGTAGCGCCGCTGGACGGAGCACTCTCGTGTGCCGAGGTGCACGACGTTGCCGTGACGGTCGCCGACGACCTGGACCTCAACGTGGCGGGGCCGCTGGATGTAGCGCTCGACGATCATGGCGCCGTCCCCGAAGTTGCGTTCGGCCTCCGCCGACGCCTCCGCCAGAGAACCGGCGAACCCGTCGAGGGAGTGCACGATCCGGATGCCCTTGCCGCCACCACCGGCCGCGGCCTTGACGAGCACCGGGAATCCGA
>CAXBAZ010000384.1:0-4627 GCA_963973395.1 uncultured Acidimicrobiaceae bacterium | reverse complement strand
GGCACGAGTGACCGCAACTTCTACGACCGCTACTACTTCAACGCGCACGACCGCACCGGCGACGTGTTCCTCGTGACGGGGTTCGGTGCGTATCCCAATCTCGGGGTCGTGGACGCGTTCGTCACCGTCCGCCACGGCGACACCCAGCGATCCGTGCGGTTCTCCGACGCCCTCGACGCCCGCTCACTCGCGCCCGCGGTGGGCGGGTTCCGGATCGAGGTGATCGAACCGCTGCGCACGCTGAGACTGGTGTGCGAGCACCCGGACCTGTCGGTGGACATGACGTGGGAGGGGTCGTTCGACGCGGTGCTCGAGGACCGGCACGTGCTGCTCGAGGGCACGCGCGCGATGCTCGACGCGAGCCGGTTCGCGCAGGTGGGCAGCTGGTCGGGGACGCTCTCGGTCGACAGCCGGGACTTCGCCGTGGATCCCGACGTCTGGCTCGGCACGCGGGACCGCTCGTGGGGCATTCGGCCGAGCGGCGAGTCGGATCCCGCCGGCCGGTGGGCGGCCGAGCCGCGCGAGGGCTTCTGGTGGACCTACGTTCCGCTGCGCTTCGACGACTACGCGATGGTGGTGATCCTGCAGGAGAGACCAGACGGGCACCGCACGCTCAATCACGCGAGTCGAGTCTTCGCCGACGGGCGGATCGAGCAGCTGGGCTGGCCGCGGATGGAGGTCGACTACCGCAGCGGCACCCGTCACCCCGAGTGCGCGCGCCTGCACCTGACCACGCCCCGCGGCGGCCCGCTGCTGCTGGAGGTCGAGACCCTCGGCGGCGTGCCGCTGAGCATGGGTTCGGGGTACGTGGGCGACCCGGCGTGGTCGCACGGCCGCTGGATGGGCCGCGAGTGGAGCGAGTCGGTCACCTACGACATGACCTCCCCCGATGTGGTGGCGATGCTGCCGTTCAACACCATCGACCACGTGGCCCGCGCGACCTGCAACGGTGACGTGGGCTGGGGCCTGTTCGAGCACGCGAACCTGGGCCGCCACGACCCGTCGGGGTTCACCGACTGGGGCGACATGGCCCGATGATCCCCTCAACCATGGCCGGTGTCTCCCGGCGGAGTCTCAGCGGGACCTGTCGGGTAGAACAGGGACCAACGAGTACTGACACCTGCCCGAGGACGAGATGGCAAAGACAATTACCGTGGTTGGCGCTGTGTTCAGCACGGAAGACGCAGTATTGGCGTTCCGCCGTTCCCCAGGGCGCTCGGCCGGAGGAAAGTGGGAGTTCCCTGGGGGGAAGGTAGAGCCGGACGAGTCACCGCAAGACGCCCTTCGGCGTGAGATTTCAGAGGAACTAGGCCTAGACATCTCCGTGGGCAGGTTAATTGACCGGTCGAGCACACTCGTCGGCGACAAGGTCATTGACCTCGCCTGTTATTTCGTTAGCGCGGACGAGTACCCCTCTGATAGCTCGGATCATGACAAGATCACGTGGCAGCCATACGAGGCAATTCGCGACCTGGATTGGGCGAAACCAGACCTACCAACCATTGAAGCACTGCTAAAGTCCCGCGAGTGACCGAACCTTTACCGCACGGAGTCTACGAATCCCTAGTCACTCCTCCGCTCGAGCGCCGTATTCATGCAACTGACGCGGTTGCACAGTATGCAACGCCCGATGACACTGAACTCTCGCTTGCACTTTCTCGCTATATCCAGTCGGTGGTCCACGACCGCCTATCTGGTAAGCCCGCCGCGGATCAGCTAGAGCTCGCAAGGTCCGTACTAAAGTCCTTCGGCGATGAGCATGAGATTACGGCTTCCCGGCTGCTTCACGCTCTCACAGCCCACGGCAATCGCCATCCGAATAGACCCTCACATCCGTTCACCTCCGGAGCGCTGCTGACAAACGCTCGTGACGAGCCAAATCTCGGCAACGAGCTATCCCTCGAGATGGAGACAGCAGACCGAGTCGACTTGCTCTGTGCGTTTGTAAAGTTCTCCGGTGTTCGAGTTATTGAGAACCAACTTGCCGGGCTGAAACGTCGCAATGTACCACTCCGCGTCCTTACCACGACTTACATGGGCGCTACGAACCGCCCAGCGCTAGACATCCTCGTCCGAGAATTCGGAGCGCAAGTTCGCATCAAGTACGAGATATCGTCGACGCGGTTGCACGCAAAAGCCTGGCTCTTCCACCGTTATTCTGGCTTCAACACCGCCTACGTTGGTAGCTCCAACCTCTCGAAGCCAGCCCTTGTGGACGGTCTAGAATGGAACATTCGACTCGCGGAAGCGGCAAGTAGCACAGAAATTGCCAAGTTCTCCAAGGTCTTCGACTCGTACTGGAGTTCACAGGAATTCGAAGAGTACGACCCAGATCGCGATGCAGCACGGTTAGATGCCGCCCTCGCGTCGGCCGGGCACTTCTCTAAGCGCGAACACTCCGCCAGACCGCATGAAGCTGCGGGAGATCTGGACCTCGAGCACTCCACGGCTTCCGCCCGCGGCAGCGACATGCACGAAGAACCAACTGCTCCAGGTGTCTCGCCGGACGGCCACCAACACACCGATCTGACTAACGACACTGCCCTCCTCGCTGCACCCACAGCCATTCACTTCACGCCCTACCCTCATCAGCGCCACATACTGGAAGCGCTGGAGGCAGAGCGGAGGGTCTTCGGCCGACATCGCAATCTGATCGTCGCCGCCACCGGCACCGGCAAGACAGTCGTCGCCGCACTCGACTATCAGCGGATGTGCGATCCATCGGCCGGCCTTTACCCCACCCTCCTCTTTGTCGCCCACCGGAAGGAGATTCTGACTCAGGCGCTTGCAACGTACCGAAGCGTTCTCGGCGACCAGAATTTTGGAGAACTACTTGTGGGCGGCGAGCGACCGAGTCGAGGCACCCATGTATTTGCGAGCATCCAGTCGATTAGCCGCGGAGCACAGGCCGGAATCTCTTCGTCATGGGACGTCATTGTCGTCGACGAGTTTCACCACGCAGAGGCAGCTACCTACCAGCATTTATTAGAAAACTACGAGGCATCGGAGTTACTAGGACTCACAGCGACGCCCGAGCGAGCCGACGGGGTAGACGTCAGCAAGTTCTTCGGTGGACGAACCGCGGTTGAGCTCCGCCTGTGGGACGCCCTCAACCAAGATCTTCTGTGCCCCTTTCACTACTACGGAATCTCGGACGAGACGGATCTCAGTACCGTCAAATGGACGTCGTCCGGATACGACCCCGCTCAGCTGTCGAACTTGTACACCGGCAACGATGCTCGTAGCGCCCTCATCTACCGGGCACTTCGAGAGAAGGTGCTCGACGCGAGAGCTATGCGTGCTCTCGGTTTCTGCGTGACCATCGAGCACTCCGAATACATGGCTAAGTGGTTCACAGACCGTGGGATTCCTGCAATCTCGATCAGCGCTAAAACCGCTCGCGAGGATCGCGAACGCGGCATCAGTGACCTTAGAGCAGGTCGCATCAACTGCATTTTCACGGTGGACGTATTCAACGAGGGCGTTGATATTCCCGAGGTTGACGTGGTGCTTATGCTCCGGCCGACTCAAAGTTCGACCGTCTACATCCAGCAGCTGGGCCGCGGGCTGCGTAGGTCACCCGCCAAGTCAGTGCTCACCGTTCTCGATTTCGTGGGCCATCACCGCACCGACTTTGACGTATCCGCCCGGTACCTGTTAATGACGGGCCGCACCCGGAGGGAGCTCGGACAAGACCTCGAGAAGGGATACCCCACCTTGCCAGGTGCGTCCCGGATTGTTCTCGACGAGATTACCCGCGCCGAGGTGCTGGAATCCGTCAAGCGCGCAGCCAACAACTCGAAGATGACCGCGCTAGTGGCTGACCTACGAACAGTTGGAGTGGAGAAAACGCTGTCGGCTTTTCTTCGAGAGACCAACCGCACGCTAGATGACGTCTACAGGGCGGATCGGTCGTGGCACACAGTGGTCGTCAAGGCCAAGGGAGATCCCGCGGTCCCAAAGGATGAGCACTCCCTCCTCAAACGCCTCCACCGACTGCGAACTGTGGACGACCTCGACCGTATCGACGGGTACACACACGTCGCGAGGGCCATCCGCAACGGCGATTCAGTAAGTGAATCCGATCCATGGGCACGGATGCTCATCGACTTCATGTTTCCCCGCGACAAATTCGACCGATTCGATGACGCGGTGGAGCTTCTGTCCCGATACCCGAGCGTTCTCGATGAAATTCCCGAACTGATGGAAGCCGCTTGGGACAACATCGAATTGCTGCCGCTGCCTCTCGGTGGTTCCCTAAGCAACCTCCCGCTCCGCTCCCATGCGCGCTACCAGCGCGAAGAGCTACTCTCCGGTCTCAAGTGGACGTCGATGGACCGCCGACCCGGCACCCACCGCGAGGGGGTTCTATGGTCCCCTGAAGTCGAAACTGATCTCTTCCTAATCAACCTGCACAAGGATGAGAAGACGTTCAGCCAGACCACGATGTACCGCGACATCCCGGTAACAAAGGACTTGTTTGACTGGGAGTCCCAGTCCACGACAAGACAAGCATCGCCCACCGGCAGGCGATACATCGCACACAAAGAAAACGGCACGAACATTCTCTTGGCAGTCCGGAATTCGCCGGATGACGAAGTCGGCACGGCGCCTTTCCTCCTATTAG
>CAXBAZ010000383.1:0-4628 GCA_963973395.1 uncultured Acidimicrobiaceae bacterium | reverse complement strand
CATACAGTGCCAACTGTACAGTGAATAGGACGTCCTATTCAATAGGACGCTGACGTTCCCAGGGGGTCGGGAGAGGCGAGATGACGATGGCACGAACGACGGATCCGCCGACGCCCGACTTCATCGAGCACACGTGGGCACCGCTCGCATCCGCGACGCTCCACGACGGGTTCGTGTCGCTCACCTGGAACGACGGCACCGAATTCGAGGCCTACTCGCTCTGGCTCGCCGAGAACGCCGAGGGCTACGGGCTCGAGCCCTTCGTACGCGAGTCGACGCTCGAACCGACCCATCTCCCGACGGCCGACGCACTCCGGTCGGCCGCCGTCGACGCCGACGGCGCGTTGCTGCTCGAGTGGCCCGACCGCCCGACCGTACGGGTGCATCCCGGCTGGTTGCGGCACGTGGCCGACGGGCGCCACCTCCCCGAGAGCCCCCTGCCGCCCGTGACCATCTGGACCGCCGACGACTTCACCGAACCACCGACGATCGACGGTTCGACGATCCTGCACGACGACGATGCGCTGGAGCAGTGGCTCACCACGCTCGTACGGTTCGGCGTGTGCCGCCTGACCGGCACGCCCACCGACCCCGACCACCTCGCCCGCCTGCTCGCGCGCGTCGGGCCGATCCGCGACACGAACTTCGGACCCGTGTGGAGCGTCCGGGCCGATCCGACTCCCGAGTCGACCGCCAACACCGGCCTCGACCTCGGCCAGCACACCGACCTCCCCACCCGGGAGACGCCGCCCGGCTTCCAGTTCCTGCACTGCATCGAGAACACGGTCGACGGCGGTTGGTCGCGGTTGAGCGACGGCATCGCGGTGACCGAGGCGATCCGCACCGAACATCCCGCGGCGTACGACGCGCTCACCAACCTCGAGTGGGTCTTCATGAACCGTTCGCCGGTCGCGGAACACCGGTGGATCGGACCGATCATCGACGGCGGTTCTCACCGTCGGCCGCTCACGTTGCGTGCGTTCTATCCGGTTCGCAGCGCGCCGCACATGCCGGTCGCCGACATCCCCCGTGCCTACGCCGCGTTGCGGGTGTTCGCCGAGGTCGCCCGCGATCCGCGCTTCCAGATCCGGTCGCCGTTCCGACCCGGCGACCTCGTCGGTTTCGACAACCGCCGTGTGCTCCACGGGCGCGATGCATTCGAGGGCGGCGGTGCCCGCCATCTCCGCGGGTGCTACGCCGATCACGACGATCTCTACTCCCGGTTGCGGGTCCTGCGCCGAGCCGACCGCCACATCGACCAGACCGTCGTCGATCAGACCGTCATCGACCAGTCCAGCGAGGTATCAGCATGACTTCCGTCTTCATCACGTGCGCCGTCACCGGCAGCGGCGACACCGTCGGCAAGAGCGACAGGGTGCCGTTCACCCCCGAGCAGATCGCCGCCGACTGCATCGCCGCGGCCCGCGCCGGCGCCGCGATCACCCACATCCACGTCCGCGACCCGATCACCGGAGCTCCGGCGAGGGAGCCCGATCTGTACGCGGAGGTCGTCGAGCGGGTCAGGGCGTCCGACGTCGACGTCGTCATCAACCTCACCGCCGGCATGGGTGGCGACATCACGCTCGGCTCGGCCGAACAACCACTCCCGCTCGACGAGGCAGGCACCGACCTGGCCGGCGCGACCGAACGGCTCGAACACGTGCGTCGCCTGATGCCCGAGATCTGCACGCTCGACTGCGGCTCGATGAACTTCGGCGAGGGCGGCTACGTGATGACGAACACCACGTCGACGCTCGAGGAGATGGCCCGGCAGATCCAGCTGCTGGGCGTGCGACCCGAGATCGAGGTGTTCGACACGGGCCATCTGTGGCAGGCACGATCGCTCGTCGAAGCAGGACTGATCGACGACCCCGTGATGGTGCAGCTGTGCATGGGTGTGCCGTGGGGCGCCCCTCCCGACATCAACACGTTCATGGCGATGGTCAACAACGTGCCCGACTCGTGGACGTTCAGCGCGTTCGGCATCGGCCGCAAGCAGCTGGAGTACGTGGCACTGGCGGCGATCGCCGGCGGCAACGTCCGCGTGGGCCTGGAGGACAACCTGTACCTCGGACGTGGCCACCTCGCCACGAACGCCGAACTGGTCGGCCGTGCCGTCGAGATCATCGAAGGGATCGGACACACGGTCAAGGGCCCCGACGAGGTGCGAGCCGACCTGAAGCTCACGAAGCATGCCTGACGCCGCGATCAGCCGCGCCGGTGTCGTCGGGTGCGGCGTGATCGGCGCCGGCTGGGTCGCCCGACTTCGGCTCAACGGCGTCGCCGTCACCGCATTCGACCCGTCGCCAGATGCAGGCCGCATCATCGACACCGTGCACGAGAACGCGACGCTGGCCTGGCGAGAGCTCGGGCTCGAACCAGGAACGGTCGGGTCGTTGACGATGTGCTCGTCGATCGAAGAGGCGGTGGCCGAGACCGAGCTCGTCGTCGAGAGCGTGCCCGAGCGGCTCGACATCAAGCACCTCACGCTCACGACGATCGACGGGGCCGCACCCGTCGCAGCGATCATCGCCTCGTCGACATCGGGCTTCCGGCCGAGCCAACTGGCCGAGCCGCTCGCCCATCCCGAGCGCTTGGTCGTCGGCCATCCGTTCAATCCCGTGTACCTGCTGCCGCTGGTCGAAGTCGTGGGCGGCCGGCACACCGGCGCCCGGGAGATCGAACGGGCGATCACGATCTACCGATCGCTCGGCATGCATCCCCTCCACGTTCGAGCCGAGATCGACGCCCACATCGCCGACCGTCTGCTCGAAGCCGTGTGGCGCGAGGCACTGTGGTTGGTCAACGACGGCATCGCCACCACCGAGGAGATCGACGACGCGATCCGCTTCGGCTTCGGTCTGCGGTGGGCGCAGATGGGTCTGTTCGAGACGTACCGCATCGCCGGCGGCGAGGGCGGCATGCGCCACTTCATCAGCCAGTTCGGTGAGTGCCTGACCTGGCCGTGGACCAAGCTGATGGACGTCCCAGAGCTGACCGGCGAACTCATCGACGCGATCGCCGATCAATCGGACCGACAGTCCGGCCACCACGACATCCGGGAGCTCGAGCGAATTCGCGACCGCAACGTGGCCGCGATGCTGCTGGCTCTCGAACGCAACGACTGGGGCGCCGGCCGGACGGTCGCGGCAATGCGCGACTGATCTCGTCCGGTCGCGGTTCGAGTGGTTCAGTCGGACAGCTCGCGTCCGGTCACGTCGGTCGAGTCGACGTCGATCGCGGAGTACGGCAGCCGAGCGAAGAACGCGTCGGCGTCGCGCGCCAACTTGCGGATCGCACGGTAGTTCGCTCCGCCGCCGATCAGCGCTCCGATACCGACCGGCAGCGCTCGGCCGAGCGCGATCAGACCGCGACGGGTACCGTACCGCTGCAGCATCGAGCGGCTCATCAGACGGTTCGCGACCTGCAGCGTGGCGAACGGCAGGCGCTGGTTCACGCCGGTCGCGGTGCTGCGGGAGGCCTCACCGACCGCCTTGCTGAAGCCCTCCTTCGCAGAGCTGCCGTAGATCAACACGGCGAGCACCCACGCCCGTCGCTCCTCCACCGTCGGATCGGTCCGGCCGTGCACCGCTGCGATCGTCAGGACGAGGTCGCCCGCCCGCGCCGTGAACCAGCCGAGTTCCGCGACCGCCGTCAGCAGCGACGCCCCGGTGCCGATGACCGGCGTGATCGCGACAGCGCCGGCGGCGGCACCCGCCGTGCCCAGTTCACGCGAGAACGACCTGGCGAGCGCGTCGATCTTCTCCGGGCGGATCGTCCCCGGCAGCTGTTCGGCACGGCGCTTGGCCGCCTCCCATCGGTTGGCGGAGACGTCGTCGATCGCCTCGAGCATCCGCTGCGACAGTGCCTCGGCGTCCTCGGGACGGAGCCGGGCGGCCAACTGCATCGCCCAACGCGAAGCGGCGACCTCGGCGCGCGATCGAACTCCCACATCGGATGTTCTATCGCTCGACTCCGTCGTTCAGGTCGCGGTCGGTGGTCGTTGAAGCTCGTGTCGTCTCAGACGCACCGCATGGCGAGGGGCTCGCCGGGTGGCAGCGAGATCTCGATCGGATCTCCCTCCCGCACGGTGCCTCCGTTGACGACGACCGACATCACGCCACCGCGGCGGACGGTCTGCCCGTCGACCTCGGTGCGCAACTCGCCGAGCAGACCGTCGTGGAGCTTGTTGATCTGGCCGCACGGGTTCCGCAGGCCGGTCAGCACGATCATCGCCTCGGCACCGAGGCGCAGCACCGTGCCGGTCGGCAGGTCGAAGACGTCGATGCCGGTCGTGGTGATGTTCTCACCGAGCGCACCCGGGGCCACGTCGAAGCCGCGCGCCGCGAGTTCGTCGAGCAGTTCGGTCGGGAACAGCAGTACCTGGCGGAGGTTCGGCTGGTTCGGATCCTTGGAGACCCGCGAGCGGTGCTTCACCCGCGCACCCGAATGGGCGTCGCCGTCGACGCCGAGACCGGCGACGAGTCTGATCGAACCGACCGACGGCTTGCTGAACGTGTGGCCCGCGCTCATGTGCACGCCGGCCACCCGTGCCGTCACGGTTCGATCATCATCCTGTGATCTTCCTGTGATCGCCCGCGCCGTCACTGCCGTACCACCCGTCAACC
>CAXBAZ010000382.1:0-4639 GCA_963973395.1 uncultured Acidimicrobiaceae bacterium | reverse complement strand
GTCGTACCAGTCGCCGCCGGCCGACGCTGCGACGGTGGCGGCGCGATACAGGTGGGTCACGACGACACCGTCGATGGGGTCGATGCGCGGTTCGAAGGCCTGTTCGATCGACCGGATCGCCGTCTTCAGTTCGACCAGCAACCGGGCGCGCGATGCCGCCTGCGCGGCGAGGTTCGCGAGTGTGAGGAGGGCCAGTCGCACCGGTGTGGCGAACTCGCTGGGCTCGTCGTAGATCACCCCGATCGCACCGGCGACCTCGTCGTCGGTGCGCAGCGGGAGCACCGCCCAGGCGCCCTGGCCGCCGTGTGACGTCGCGTGGGCGTGGCGCGGGTAGCGCGCGACGAAGTCGTGCCGACTCGTCACGAACAGCGGCTCACCGGTCGACAACACGTCGGAGAACGGGTCGCGGCCCGGTTCGATCGTGAACGTGGTCCACTCAGCCGTCGTCTCCGCAGCGATGCCGCTCGAGGCCACGATGTCGAGGCGGTCGCCGTCGGCCAGGACCATCGATCCGGCCGAGGCCCCGACCATCGCCAGGCCATCGCGCATCACAGCTCGTCCGACCTCGTCGGGGCTGTTCGCGCCGACGAGCGACGACGCGAGGTCGTTGAGGTTGCGGAGGCGGGTGACGGCGGCGGTGAACACCTCGTCGACCGCATGGGCCTGTGACGGCGATGCGGCGCCCGATGGGGCGCCGTCGGCGTGGAGACGGAGGCGTTCGTCGATGAACGTGGTGACCTCCTCGGGGTTGTTGACCACCAGCTCCACCTGCCCGTCGGCATCGAACACCGGGAAGTTGGTCACGTGCCAGTACCGCGGCCGGAACTCGCCGTCGTCGAGCACGTCGTACCGCAACAGCGGCATCGAGTCGGGCGTGCCCGACTCCAGGACGGAGAGCAGGGAACGCCGCAGGCTCGACGGCGACCCGTCGAGCGTCAGCGGGTTCTCGGGGAACACGTCGAACACGTGGCGTCCGAGCAGTTCCTGGGCGGTGCGCCCGGTCACCTCGGCGTACGCCTCGTTGACCGCGACGTAGTCGAAGGCCGGTGAGAGTACGGCGAGGGGCGACTCGAGCGAGCGGAAGATGTCGGCCAGTCTGGAACCGAGCGACATCCACGGGTCGGTGTCGAGACGTGCGTCCGTCACCTCGCTCAGCGTATCCCAACCAGCGCGCTCGGTGTTCACGGTGGTGTCACCGGTGTGTCGCCGGTGGTGTCAGCTGCCCCACCGTGATTGACCGAACCGGTACCCGACGGACCGGACGGTCGCGATGAGGTTGGCGTACTCCTCGCCCAGCTTGGCGCGCAGCCGCCGGATGTGGACGTCGACCGTGCGGGCCCCGCCGTAGTACTCGTATCCCCACACTCGTGACAGCAGGATCTCACGGGTGAACACCTTGCCGGGGTTCTGGGCGAGGAATTTGAGGAGTTCGTACTCCATGTAGGTCAGGTCGAGCGGCCGCTTGGCGATCGTCGCCTGGTACGTCTCGAGGTTGAGCAGGAGTTCGCCGTACTCGACCAGATCGGTGCGGACCTCGCCCTCGCCGGTGCTCGACCACATCATGTGCCGGACCCGGGCTTCGAACTCGGCCGGGTGGAACGGTGTGAGGCAGAAGTCGTCGAAGATCTCGTCGCGCAGCTGGAGATCACCCAGCTGCGCACCGCCGATGAGGACCAGGATCCCGATCGACGCGTCGTCCTTGCGGATGCTCCGGGCGAACGCCCACGCGCTCTCGGTCGCGTCGGTGCCGTCGATGATGGCTCCCGCCCACCCGTCGGAGGGTTCGTGCTCGGACGCGTCGTCGAGGCTGCTCAGGCCCTTCCACGAGAAGCCGGCGAGGTCGAGCACGCGCGCGACGTCGGGTGTCACCGACGTCGAGAAGACGGCGATCGAGCGGCCGGGGTCGGTCACATCGCCCCCAGATACCGCTCGAGTTCGAACTGGCTGACGTGGGTCTTGTAATCGCGCCACTCGCGTCGCTTGTTGCGCAGGAACCACTCGAAGATGTGGTCGCCGAGGGCGTCGTGCACGAGCTCGGACTGCTCCATCGTGTGCAGCGCCTCGGCCAACGACTGCGGAAGTTGGTTGATGCCGAGCTTGGCGAGCGCCGCGTCGTCCATTTCGAACAGGTTGGCGTCGGCCTCTTCCGGCAGCTCGTATCCCTCCTGGATCCCGCGCATGCCGGCGGCCAGCAGCAGACTGAACGCGAGGTACGGGTTGCAGCCAGGGTCGGGGGAGCGGTACTCGATCCGGGTCGCCAGAGGGTTGGCCTTCTTGGCGATCGGCACGCGGATCAGGCCGCTGCGGTTGTTGCGCGCCCAGCTGATGTGGACGGGTGCCTCGAAGCCGGGCACCAGCCGCTTGTAGCTGTTGACCGTCTGGTTGGTGATCGCCGTGATCTCGGCGGCATGCCTGATGAGGCCCGCCATGAACGACTTGGCGAGCGGCGAGAGCTGGTGTGGGTCGTCGCCGTCGTGGAAGGCGTTGTCGTCGCCGCGGAACAGCGACATGTGGACGTGCATGCCCGATCCCTGGAGGCCTTCGAGGGGCTTGGGCATGAACGTGGCGTACACGCCCTGGCTGGCGGCGACTTCCTTGACCACGAGTCGGAAGGTCATCACGCTGTCGGCCATCGTGAGCGCATCGGTGTGGCGCAGGTCGATCTCCTGCTGGCTGGGCGAGTCCTCGTGGAAGCTGTACTCGACCGGGATGCTCATCTGTTCGAGCTTGCGGATCGTCTCCTTGCGCAGATTTCCTGCCGCGTCGCGGGTCGTCAGGTCGAAGTAGCTGCCCTGATCGAGCGGGACCGGTCGTTGGCCCGGACCGGTCGGCTGTTCGAAGTAGAAGAACTCGACGTCGGGGGCGATGTAGAACGTGAGGCCCTCGTCGTGGGCGGCCTGTACATGGCGGCGCAGCACCTGGCGGGGGTCGCCCTGGAACGGCGTACCGTCGAGGTTCTGGATGTCGCAGAACACGCGCGCCTCGGCGGCGCCGGGTTCGCTCCACGGGATCAGCTCGAACGTGTCGGGGTCGGGCACGGCGAGCACGTCCGACTCCTGGATGCGCGAGAACCCGTCGATCGACGAGCCGTCGAACGTCATGCCGTCCTCGAGAGCGTTCTCGAGCTCGGCGGGACTGATGGCGAAGCTCTTGAGGTTGCCGAGGACGTCGGTGAACCACAGGCGTACGAGTCGCACGCCGCGCTCTTCGACGGTACGCAGCACGTAGTCGCGGTGTTGGTCGAGCATGGCGGGTTCCAGTCTGGTCGGTTCGGGACCGTTGCGAAAGATGGACGGAAGCGGACAGCGCACGGGGGCCTCGTGTTCGAGGCCCCCGTGCGGCGTCGTTCGGTCAGCCCCGGAGGGCCGTGCTCACTTCTTGGCTCCGGCCTTCTTCGCCGCTGCCTTCTTCGCCGGCTTCTTGGAGGCCTGCTTGTCGCCGCAGACGACCTCGGTCAGCATGCGGGCGACGACGTACGGATCGCAGTTCGCGTTGGGCCGACGGTCTTCGGCGTAGCCCTTCTTGTCGACGGCGACCTGCCACGGGATGCGGATCGACGAACCACGGTCGGAGACGCCGTAGCTGAAGTGTTCCCAGCTGGCGGTCTCGTGGGCGCCGGTGAGGCGGTCCTTGATGCCGTCGCCGTAGCCCTCGAGCAGCTCGAGGTAGTTCTCGCCGACGGCGTCGCAGGCGGCGATGACCGCGTCGTAGCTGTTGCGCATCGCGCTGTTCGAGAAGTTCGTGTGGCAGCCGGCACCGTTCCAGTCGCCCTTCTCGGGCTTCGCAGCGAAGCTGATGATGACGTCGTACTCCTCGGCGATCCGGTGGAGCAGCCAGCGGGCGATGTGCATGTGGTCGCCGACCTCGGTCGGGCCGGCGGGGCCGATCTGGAACTCCCACTGGCCGGGCATGACCTCGGGATTGGTGCCGGAGATCTTCAGACCGGCGTCGATGCACGCCTGCGTGTGCTCCTCGACGATGTCGCGGCCACTGATCCGGCCGGTGCCGACGCCGCAGTAGTACGGGCCCTGCGGCGCGGGCAGGCCGCCACCGTCGGGGAAGCCGAGCGGCCGGCCGTTGGCACGGAGCATCGTGTACTCCTGCTCCATGCCGAACCACATGTCCTGGTCGGCGTACTTCTTGGCGACGGTGCGAGCCGCGGCACGGGTGTTGGTCGGGTGCGGTCGCCCGTTGACGAGCATGACCTCGCACATCACGAGCACGTTGCGTCCGCCGCGGATCGGGTCGTGACACGTGAAGACGGGCTTGAGCACGCAGTCGGACTTGTCGCCGGTGGCCTGGTTGGTCGACGATCCGTCGAATCCCCACACGGGCATCTCCGACGTGTCGTCGTGCATGATCTTCGTCTTCGAGCGGAGCGTCGGGGTGGGCTCGACTCCGTCGAGCCAGATGTATTCAGCTTGGTACGCCACGAATGGGTCCTTCCACATCATCGGGTTGTAGGGGCAGCGGCACAGTGCCACTGGGCGATGACACGACCATGTTCGCAATGTAAACACCGTGTGAACAAACCCGTCGCCCCTCCGACTGTCACGACCCGCGTACAGTCGTCGGGATGCCCACACGGTCGACGACCGGTTCGCTGCTCTTGATCGTGCTGGTCCTGCCGGTCGGTTGT
>CAXBAZ010000381.1:0-4640 GCA_963973395.1 uncultured Acidimicrobiaceae bacterium | reverse complement strand
ATTCGCTCCGACTGCTGACACCGAACTGGATGAGCCGCCTCCCGGGGCACCGCTATCGCGGGTCCGATCCCGACGGCTTCATGAGCAAGGACGAGACGATCGAGTTCCTGGCCGGATACGAACGCAGCTTCGACGCGCCGACGCTCACCGGGGTCACCGTCGAACGGGTCGTGTCTCGATGCTCCGGCTTCGAGGTCGTGACCGATGCGGGTACCTGGACGTGTGACGCCGTCGTCGCCGCGACCGGCGCGTCGAGCGAACCCCGCCTCCCGGCGGTCGCGGCCGACGTGCCGCCCGAGATCGACCAGCTGACGGCGTTGCAGTACCGCAACCCTGCCCAGCTGGCCGAGGGCGACGTGCTCGTCGTCGGCGCGTCGGCGTCGGGCGTGCAGATCGCGGACGAACTCCAACGGAGTGGACGGAGGGTCACGGTCGCGGTCGGCGAGCATGTTCGTCTCCCGCGCTCACATCGAGGCCGCGACATCTACTGGTGGATGGACACGATCGGTCAATTGGACGAACGGTACGACGACGTCGACGACGTCGACCGCGCCCGCCGGCTGCCTTCCCTGCAGCTGATCGGCAGCCCGGAGCGACGTCAGCTGGACCTCAACTCGCTGGTCGCGGCCGACGTCGGCATGGTCGGCAAGTTCCTGGGTGTCGCGGGCGATCGAGCACAGTTCTCGGGCGGCGTCGCCCACCTCGTCGCCAATGCCGACCTCAAGCAGCGTCGGCTGCTCGAGCGGATCGACGACTACGCCACCGCCAACGGCATGGACGCCTCGCTCCCCGAGTCGAGCTGCCCTGAGCCGACGAAACTGGGCGTCGTCCCGACCGAGCTCGAGCTGCGACGGTTCGGCACGATCGTGTGGGCGACCGGCTACCGCCCGACGTTCGCCTGGCTCGACCGTCAGGCGTTCGACCGGCGCGGCAAGCTGATGCACGACGGCGGCGTCTGTGCGCTTGCCGGCTTGTACGTGTTGGGGCTGCCGTTCCTGCGTCGTCGCAAATCGAGCTTCATCGACGGGACCGGGGCCGACACGGCCGACCTGGTCGGCCACCTGCACGGCCACCTCGACCGGCGGATCCATTCGTGAGTGACGGACCGTTCACAGGGATCGTCGGCGGCTGTCACGAGCGAGGCAGCAGCGCGCTTCGTGTCCGGTCCACGGCGGTGGCGATGGGCATCGACGCCCCCGAACCGAGGAGTTCGCCGAATTGCACGTCGCCGAGTCGCCGTTCCAACGAGTCGCGGGTCTCGAACACCAGATCGCGCAGCGTCGTCATCACCGGGGGACCACCCACCGTGGTGTGTGACTCGATCGCGCCGAACATCTCGGCCGCCAGCTCGTGTCGACCGATGCGATCGAGTGCGATCACGCATCTCGAGAGGGTGTGCCACTGTTGTGCCCACTCGCCGGCGCGGTACCAGATGTCGACCATCTCCGCCAGCCCCTCGCAGCCCTCGTCGAGCCGACCGAGGTGGACGAGCAGGCCGCTCGCCTCCGTGCGAGCGAATGCGCTCATCCACCGGTTGCCGGCCTGCCGTGCGAGACGGTCGGCAGCGTCGAAGGCATGCATCGCCGTCTGGTCGTCGCACGCTGCGAACCCTTCGGCGACGGATGCCGCGGCGAGATCCGTCGGACTTCCGGTCCGTCGGCCCGCCGCCTGCGCACGGTCGATGAGTCTGTGTGCCTCATCGCGGTGCCCCAACGAGCTCGACGCCACCGAGGCCATGTAGTACGCGTGGGCGATGCGCGAGTCGACACCCGACTCCTCGGCGAGGTCGATCTGGCGGAGACCTTCGATCAGACCGGTCTCGATCTCGCCCGTCGCGTAGAGCACGTTGGCGAGTACCCGCTCGACGATTCCGCTCGCCACCACCCCGAGCGTCGTCTCGGACGTGCGGGCATCGTGCGCGAGTGACACCGCGGCGTCGAACTCACCGCGTACCCATGCCCCATACGCCCGGATTCCCGTCACGACGGGGTGGAGGTGGTGGTCGGCTGCGCCGTCGGCGCCCGTGGCCGCCTCGGCCCAGGCGAACACCTCGTACCGCAGGGTTCGCATCGCATATTCGCCGACCGCGCTGATCAACCGGTATGCGGTGTCGACATCGTGCACTTCGAGTGCGAAACGCTGGGCGGCGCGCAGATCTGCGAACGACGCGTCGCCCCGAACCACGGCGTCGCTCTCGTGTCGCGAGCGGAGATCGACGGCCACGGAGCCGGCGAGCGCCGCAAAGTGTGTTGCGTGCCCGGCGAACAGTACGACACTGTCCTGGTCGCCGAGTCGACTTCGTCCGTACTCGCGCAGCGTCTCCAACATCTCGTAGCGGGTGCCCCCGTTCGGCGGTCGACGGACGGCGAGCATCGAACGCTGGGTGAGTCTCGTGAGGAGATCGAGCACGTCGTCCGCAGGACAGACCGACTCCGCGGCCCCGAGATCGAACTGTCCCGCGAAGACGGCGAGGTTTCGGAACATGTTCTGTTCGTCGTCGGCGAGGAGGTCGTACGACCAGCTGATCGCGTCGTGGAGGGTCTGGTGTCGAGGATCGGCGCCACGCCGTACGCCCTTGAGCAGTCTGAACCGCTCGTCGAGACGTCGCGCGATCTCGCTCACGTCGATAGCGCTCGACAGCGCCGCTGCCAGCTCGATGGCCAACGGTATCCCGTCGAGACGGCGACAGATCTCGTTCACCGACGGTGCGTTCGCTGCGGTCAGGACGAAGTTCGGGTCGGCCGCACCGGCACGCGCCAGGAACAGGGCAACCGACGGGACCACCGCCAGTTCGTCGGGGCCCGCCATCTCCGGATCCGGTGTCGCCAGCGGACTGATTCGACACACGTGTTCGCCGGACACGGTGAGCGGCTCCCGACTCGTCGCAATGATCGACACACTCGGGGCCGCCCGGAGAATCCGGTCGACCAATGCCGCCACCGGTTCGATGAGATGTTCGCAGTTGTCGAGCACGAGGAGCGCACGCCGCGTCCGGAGCATGTCGACGATCGCGTCTTCGATCGATGTTCGCTGGCGGGTGTTGACGTCCAGCGCCGTGGCGAGGGCACCGAGCGTCGCGTCCTGGTCGACGACGGCGACCAGCTCGACCACGAAGACGCCGTCCGGGAAGTCGGGCGCCACCCGCCGGGCGAGTTCGAAGCCGATCGACGTCTTGCCCACGCCGCCGGTGCCGACCAGCGTCACGAGTCGATGCTCGGCCTGGTGGGTGACGAGTGTGCCGACCAGTTCGTCCTGTCCGATCAGCGATTGCAGCGCCGCCGGAACGGCGTCCGGTGCGTGGGGCCGCCCGCCGTCGACGGTCGCATCCCCGGGGCGGGGCCGTTCGATCACGCGCACGTCGGCGACGAACTCGTATCCCTTGCCGTGCACGGTGCGGATCACCTGTTGCAGTCGTCCGCTGTCACCGACCGCCCGTCGCGCGGAGCGGATCCTCGTGGTGAGTGCCGCCTCACTCACGAATCGGTCACCCCAGACCTCGTCGAGCAGCTCCTCTTTCCGCACGACCTCGCCTCGCCGCTCGATCAGACACCTCAGGAGATCGAACACCTGCGGTTCGACAGGGATCTCCGTCCGTCCCTGTCGCAGCACGATGCGGGCGAGATCCAGCTCGTAGCTCCCGAACGCCAGGATCATCGACGACGAGAACCACTCGGAACCGACGTGCACCGACCGACCATTGCAGCAGTGTGTCAGACCTCGTGGCGGCGAAATCCACCATTGGAACACACATGGGTATGGTGCCCCGCCGATTCGATCGCGACTCGATCACACGAAGTCGAAGACGACAGGGAACACCACGACGACCGTGGCGGCCCAGGCGCCGAAGAACGGGAGGTACGCCGTCTGCCACCGTTCCAGTCGGTGGTACGGGCTCCGCCCGGTCAGGAACCGAACCGACCACCACGCCGTGCCCGCCAGGTTGACAAGGAGCAGCAGGTTGAGGCCGAGCGCCGCGGCGCGGTTCGGGGTGAACCCGAGTTCCTCCACCCGGGCGAGCATCGCGCCGAGCACGAAGAGATCGAGCAGGAGGGCGCTGACGACAGCGACGAGTTGGATCCGATCCATCCAGCCAGCCCGTCGCGATGGCTCACGGGCGGACATGCCGTACAGCACCAGCCCGAGCACGACCACCATCAACACGTCGAACACCGCGACGAGCTCACGATCGAAGTCACCGCCGAGCGCCGTGAACGCATAGACGAGTGTGGCGACGATCAACATGATCGCGAAGAGCGGCGTGAACACCATCGTGAGGACGGGCGCCATGTTCTCGACGACGTGCTGCTTCGCGTCGACCAGCCAGGCTGCGACGATGACCGCGCCAGCGGCGCCCATCGGTACGACCCACTCGATGATCCGTTCAGAATCGACACCGGCGGGCTCGAGGATCGCTGCCGACAGACCCATCAGCACCCCACCGCCCAGTGCGATCAGCGCGTAGTAGACGAGCCACTCACCGGTGAACCGCACGACGTCCATGCGTCGTTCGTGGGAGCCGACGACGCCGTTCACGTACGCGTAGGCGACCACGAACCACAGCACGATCGGAAGGTGGCCGGCCGCGAGGACCTCGGTCTGGGCATCGTCCGCGAACGGGTAGAGATTGACGAGCACCGCCG
>CAXBAZ010000380.1:0-4646 GCA_963973395.1 uncultured Acidimicrobiaceae bacterium | reverse complement strand
TACGTGGGCTTGAAGCCGTTGTCGACGTCGATGTTCAGACCCTTGCTCGGGAGGTCGGCGACATGGCCCACAGAGGCGCGCACGTCGTAACCGCTGCCGAGGAATTTCGAGATCGTCTTGGCCTTCGCGGGTGACTCCACGACGACGAGTGGCTTCGCCATTGCTGCCTTTGGCTAGGGGATGGGTGGTCGGGTTGTCAAGGGGTGATCATGGTCGAGTCTGCCGTGGATCGACCGCATGCCCACTCGCGGCGGCTCGGCGCTCGGTCGCCGACGACCTGCAGCGTCGCCGCCGAAGGGTCACCGACGGCGCCGGGCCGAGCGCTTGAGACGTCGTGCGAGGTCGTCGTTGTCGACCAGTTCGACCATCACCGACAACGGGGTCACCGGAGCCTCGCCCGCCGATCGGCCAGACGATGATTCGGAGGGTCGGTCGGCGAGCGTGTCCAGTGCTGTGCCCGGTGACGTGATCGGTGCTGTGCCGGGTGATGTGATCTGGCTCGCCGGCCGCGTCACGGTCGCCCCGGGTGCGCGGAGTCCGATCACATCGCGGGCCCAGTCGACCGGACGCAGCCACCACGCGACGGCGCGCAGGTGGGGTTCGCCGCGCGCCAGCAACGTCGTCCTGATCCGAGCGACCGCAGCCGGTCCGTGCAGCCGTTGCACGATCTCGAACGCGGCGTCGACGGCGCTGATCGAGCCCTCACACGTGATGACGCTGCCGGACATCACCATGCGCCGGCCGTCGGCGTCGGACCCGTACTTCCGGAGCAGGTCTCCGGCGAGCCAGTGTGTCGCCGCCGGCTCACCGTGGAGGAGGCCGGCCGATGCGAGCACGACGGTGCCGGTGGAACTGGCCGCCACGAAGCGTGCCGAACGTTCCATCCGGAGCAGGAACTCGCGGAGCGCCGCGTCGTCGGTCGCACGCTCGCATCCGAGTCCGCCGGGGACCACGGCGACGTCGATGTGGCCGACCTCGTCGAAGCGGGCGTCCGCGATCTGTCTCCCGCCCGGGCCGGCGAACGTGCCATGTCGGGCGCCGACGAGCAACACCTCGGTGTCGTCCAGGGCGCCGAGTACGGACGAGAACGCCTCGCACTCGGCGGCGAGGACCCCGTCGTAGATCACGATGGCGACGCGCACGTCGTCCATATTCGCGTGGCCGGCGGCGATGTCAAGCGTCCGGGGTGCCGAGCGCGGATACCGTCGCGCCCGTGGCACCCGATCGTGATCTCGGCTGGAACGATGCGCTCGAAGCATCGTGGCAGGCGATCGGCGCGCCCGGCAGCCCTGGTCGTGTGTCGCGCATCGATCGTGGGTGGAGCACCGTGATGCGTCACGCACGCGACACCGACCCGCTCCGCACGCGGAACCTGTACGTCGACGTGGCGATCGGTGACTGGGTGGTGCCGAGCGACGACGCGGAACAGATCGAGCACATCATCGAGCGCACCTCGGCGTTCGTGCGTCGCGCATCGTTCGACGGCGACCGCTTCGAGGCCGATGCGCTCGCGGCGAACATCGACGTCGTGTTCCTCGTGCACGCCCTCGGCTCGCCGCCCAACCAGCGCCGTCTCGAACGCGAGCTGGTGCTCGCCTTCGACTCCGGAGCCGAACCGGTCGTGCTCCTCACCAAGGTCGACGTCGTCGACGACCCCGAGCCCACCCGGCAGGAACTCGTCGAGGTCGCGCTCGGCGTCCCCGTGCTACTCGCGAGTGGTCTGCAGTCGGTGGGCCTCGAGCCGATCCGCGAGTACGCGGCCGGCAACCGCACGCTGGCGTTCCTCGGAGCGTCCGGCGTGGGCAAGTCGACGCTGGTCAACGCGCTGCTCGACGACCAGGTGATGGACACCGCCGCGGTCCGCGTGGGCGACCAGCGCGGTCGTCACACCACGGTCGCCGCCCAGCTGCTGCGGCTGCGGGGTGAGGGTTGGTTGATCGACACGCCCGGCGTCCGGGCCGTGAGTCTCTGGTTGAGCGGCGACGGCATCGAGCGGGCGTTCGACGACGTGTTCACGCTCATGGACGACTGCCGTTTCCGTGACTGCAAGCACGACCGTGAGCCGGGCTGCGCAGTGCAGGCGGCGATCGCCGACGGTCGCCTGGACCGCGCGCGCGTCGAGAGCCTCGAGCGGCTCGTCGCCGAAGAGGCGGCGCTCGAGGCCGAGCAGGAGCGCTTCGTCCGGCGCGGCGACCGGCGCGGTGCCCGCCGACCGCGATGACACACCGGCACGCCGAGCAGCCGGCGACGGTCGCCGCGCACGACCGGCCGGATACGTCGCCGGACGCCCCGTCTCGGTAAGTTCGGCAGCGCCGGACCAACTTTGAAGGAGTGTCACATGGCAGGACTCGAGAGCACCGTCGACATGTTCGATCTGCGGATGTCGGACGCCGCCCGCCCGCTGTACGACAAGGTCAAGCAGTTCATCGCGGACGAGATCGAGCCGAACACCGCCGAGTTCTTCCGGCTCGGTGAGGACCGTGCCGACCGATGGGGCTACGGCGAGGGTCAACTCGAGCTCCTCGAGTCCATGAAGACGAAGGCCAAGGAACAGGGACTCTGGAACTTCTTCCTCCCCGACGCCGAGACCGGCGAGGGCCTCTCGAACCTCGACTACGCGTACATCGCGATGGAACTCGGCAAGAACCCGATCGCCTCCGAGTGCCTCAACTGTGCGGCGCCCGACACCGGCAACATGGAGGTCCTCGAACGGGTCGGTACACCCGAGCAGAAGGAACGCTGGCTCAAGCCGCTCCTCAATGGTGAGATCCGGTCGGCGTACGTGATGACCGAACCCGACGTCGCCTCGTCCGACGCCAAGCAGATCCGCTGCAGCGCCGTCAAGGACGGCAACGAGTGGCTGATCTCCGGCGAGAAGTACTACGCCTCCGGTGCCGGCGACCCGCGCTGCAAGATCATGATCGTCATGCTGCAGACCAACCCCGACGGTCCGCCGCACAAGCGCCAGTCCCAGATCCTGGTGCCGATGGACACCCCCGGCGTCGAGATCGTCGGCCCGATGCACGTGTTCGGTGAGGACGACGCTCCCCACGGCCACATGCACATCCGGTTCAACGACGTGCGGGTGCCCGCCGAGAACATGCTGCTCGGCGAGGGGCGGGGCTTCGAGATCAGCCAGCTCCGGCTGGGCCCGGGCCGCATCCATCACTGCATGCGCTCGGTCGGCGCCGCCGAGCGGGCGCTCGGCCTGATGGTCAAGCGCGGGCTCACCCGTGAAGCGTTCGGCAAGCGCATCTCCAACCTCGGCAAGAACGTCGAGGTGATCGCCAAGGCCCGGATCGAGATCGAGGCCATGCGTCGGATGGTGCTGACCGGAGCGAAGGCGATGGACGAGCTCGGCAACGCCGAGGCGCGGGTGTGGGTGAGCGCCGTCAAGGCGATGGTCCCGATCCGCACCTGCGCGATCATCGACGAGGCGATCCAGATCCACGGCGCCACGGGTGTGTCGCAGTGGACACCGCTCGCTCGCATGTACGCGAGCCAGCGCACACTCCGGCTCGCCGATGGCCCGGACGAGGTGCACTGGTTCGTCGTGGGCCGCGCCGAGATCGCCCTCTGGGAAGAGGAAGCCGCGTCGTACGATCCGAAGACGGCGTACTACGACGATCTGGCATCCGACAACGCGGGCGTCTTCTCCGGCCCCGGCTGATCCGGCCTCAGCGCTCGACCGGTCACATCGTGACGGGTTTGTGCCACATGCCGTCGTCGTCGCGATCCCACCACGTCGTCGCCAGGACGGCGGAGGTGGGGATCGGGCCGTACACGTGCGGGAACAGCTCGGTGCCGCCCTCGGAGGCGGGTTCGACCCGGACCTCGGCGTCGATCAGTTCGGGGTCGAGATGCAGCAGCACCAGCTCGGCGACGTCGCCGTAGAACCTGTTCGCGACGCCTTCGATCTGGCGCGGGTACGAGCAGTGGATGAAGCCCTGGTCGTCGAGCGAGCGACCGCGGGTGCTGACCCGGTACTCACCGACCTCGCGCGCGGTCGACCAGTCGTCGGGCAGTGCGATGTGGATGAGTTCGTCGCGCTCGTTCATGGGGTGCACCTGTGTTGCACATCCTGATTCTAGGAGAGCTCGGACGAGCTGTCGGCGACCGGCTCGCCGAGTGACGACACGACGGCGACCGCACGATCGAATCGGGTGTCGGAGAGTCGCCGTCGCAGCCGTTCGCCGGCACACACGACGCGCAACGTCCCGCCGCGCGAGCGTGCGGACGCTGCCGCGCCGAGCAGCAGCCCGAGCGCACCGTCGTCGACGATCGTGGCGCCGTCGAGGTCGATCGCGATCGACGAACCGGCTTCGACCTCGCTGATCAGGCGCTGACAGGCGGCATGGAGCTGTGGCAGTGCCGCCAGATCGGCAGGGCCGTCGAGCGCGAGCACCAGATGGCCGCCCACGTCACGTCGGGTCGTTCGGAGCTGCATCAGCGCGCAGGGTAGCGAACACCGGTGCCGGTCGGTGACCGTCACCGGCCGATGCCGCGCGTCCGCGCGAGCGATCATGAGGACCGAGCCCTGATCGCTCGCGCGATCGGGTCAGGGCGGCTCGCGTCGCATCGTGACGGAGGCGTCGAGGGTCACGTCTCCGATCGCGAGCCCGAGCAGGGGCACATCCGTGCGGCTC
>CAXBAZ010000379.1:0-4657 GCA_963973395.1 uncultured Acidimicrobiaceae bacterium | reverse complement strand
GGCCCGAGACGGCAACGTGACGTTTCTGGCGACCAGCCGAGAACGGCTCGGCGTGGCCGGCGAACGGGTTTGGCCGGTTGCCCCACTCGAGGGGAACGCGGCGCGAGACCTGCTGCTCGACCGGGCACAGCGCGTCCAGCCGGGCTTCACCTGGCACGAGGGAGACGAATCCGGATTGGAACGGATTCTCCGGGCGATCGACCGATTGCCGCTCGCGATCGAGATGGCCGCCGCCCGACTCCCCACGATCGGCGTGAGTGAACTCGCCGAGATATTGACGAGTCGTCTCGATCTCCTTCGGAGCACCGACCGGAGCGCGGTACAACGCCACCAGACGATCGATGCGCTGATCGGCTGGTCGGAGAGTCTCCTCCGCGACGACGAGCGAACACTCCTGACGACGATGACGGTCTTCGCCGGCCCGGTCCCGGCCGCCGACATCGCCGCGATCACCGGAGACGATCCCGCCGAGCTGGCGACCGGCCCGTTGGCGGGTCTGGTCGACAAGTCGCTCGTCGTGGCCGACATCGCCCAACGTCCGACCTGTTACCGGCTCTTGGAGACCGTTCGGGCACGCGCATCCAGAAGCCGGCCGCTCGACGTCGACGAAGCACACGCTCGCTTCGTCGCCGACGTCGTGACGTCGTGCGAACGTCGGCTCCGCACGCCCGACGAACCGAGTGCGGCGGAGCGGCTCGATGCGCTCGTCGCTGAGATCCGTGCCGCACATGCTTGGGCCCGGGCGAACGATCACGACATCGCCGCCGAACTCACTGCCGCACTGCTCTGGTACGCGCACGAGCGGCACTGGACCGAACCTGCACTGTGGGCACGAACACTGGCTCCGGATCTGCGAGCCGACGACGTGGCTGCACTCGCGGTGTCGGCGTCGCTGGCCGCCGATGCCTCCAACAGGGGCGACTACGGCGAGGCTGGACGTCTCGCATCCCGAGCCGTGACCAGCAGCGACCCGCGCATCGCCGGGTCTGCACTCGACACCCTCTGCAACCTGGGTCTCTACACGGGAGATCTCGAGAGTGCCCGCACGCACGCCCGCGCGCTCACCGAACTCGGGGTGCGCGTCGGCGATCGCACGCTGCAGACCTTCGGAGTGGTCGGCGACGTCCTCTCGTCGGTCTACGGCGGCCGGCCGGCCGATGGTCAACTCGTCCTCGACGGGTACGACAGCGCAAGCGGGCTCGCGCCGACCTGCGCGGCGTGGATCGCCTACGTCGACGGGGAACTGCTCACGGCGTTCGGACGACACGGTGAGGCGATTCAACGGTTCGAGACGGCGATCCGACTCGGATCGTCGGTCGGAAGCCGATATGTGACGGATGTCGCCGAGGCGTCGTCACTCGCGGCCGCTGCCAGATCGGGCGATGTCATGACGGCTCTGGTCGCATTCCGACCGTTGCTCGCCGAGTACCGCCGAATGCGGCGCGACAGCCACGGCATCACGACGATCCGCAACCTCATCGAGGCTCTCGTCCGAGCGGAGCGCTACCAGCCGGCGATGGAACTCCTCGGAACGGTGTCGCGACCGGACATGAAGGCCACGTACGGAGCCGAGTCGGGCCGCCTCGACGAAGCCCGCGCCATCGCGATCGACCAGGTCGGAGCGGAGTCGGTGGAGAGCTGGATCGAGCGAGGTGCCGGGCACGACCTGTCGTGGGCGCTCGGCCACGCGATCGACGTGCTCGATGTGATCGACCGGCCGAGGTAACCGTCGATCGAGACCGTCCAGTTCGTGTCAGAAGGCAGGTGCGGCCGGTTGATCCTCGATGGCGGCGTGCAAGGTCCGGAGGATGCGGGTGAGACGGCGCTGGACCTGGCTCTGGGAGACACCGAGCCGACGCGCCACCTCGCGTTGGGTCAGGTCGTCGTCGAACACGAACGAGATCAGCCGCCGGTCCTCGGACGGAAGGCGGCCGACCGCCGCACGCACGTCGATCGCCTCACAGGAATCGTCGGGCCGGTTGCGTGCACCGGCGACCTCGGACTCGAGCGCGGGTGCGGCGTAGCGGGCCGACCAGGCGCGCATCGCCTGACTCACCCGCTCGAGGGTGAGGTGTGTCGCCGCGGCGACCTCCGACAGGCGCGGCGATCGACCGAGCTCGACGCTGAGCCGGTCGATCGCCGCCTGCACCGCGAGCGCGTCCTCCTGGACTCGCCGCGGGACCCGCACGTTCCAACCGGTCCGCCGGAGGTGCTTCTTGAGTTCGCCGATGATGGTCACCACGGCGAACCGCTCGAACCCGCCCTGAGTCGCGTCGTAGCGCCGTGAGGCGAGCAGCAGCGCGATGTCCGCCACCTGGCCGAGATCGGCCCGGCCCGACGAGCGGTCGTAGCGGCGGGTGTGCCGGCGGCGGACGGCATCGTCGAGTGGGGACATGCGAGTCGGATACCCCCCGCTGTCGATGCGATCACCGGCGAGGGCGGAAATCGCCCGATCGGGTGAAGGTGGGGCCCCGACTCAGCGGCAGCGGTCAGTTGGCGAGTCGTGGACTCCCAGCACGTCGTTCAGGCCGGTGTGGTGCAGGAGCTTCCGTTGGAACGGTCGGCGCACGAGCGTGGTGAACCCGACATCCGCTGCGTTGCAGCGTTCCCGGAGCCGGATGAGCGCACCCAGCGCCGACGAATCGATGACGCTCGCCGCGCCGACGTCGACCACGACGGCCTCGGCGGTTCCGGGGAGATCGCCGGTCCGTCGGTCGAACTCGGGGACGGTGGCTGCGTCGAAGTCGCCGGACACGTGGATCGTCGCCGACGCGGGCGGCCCGCCATCGGTGACGACGTCGATGCGGAAATCGTGGCTCACGTCGCGACCGATCCCAGGCCGATGCGCACCCGGGTCCCGTCGTCGTCGGTCTCGACCCGTAGGTCGGACACGAACGCGGCTGCGATCGACATGCCGGCTCCGAGATGATCGGGCTTGTCGACGTCGCGGCCCATCCCGCCCGCCCGGTCGCTGACCTCGACCCGTGGGTCGGGTCCGCCCCAGAGCTCGACGACGACGTCGGGACGATCCGCCACGTCCGCTCCGTGTGCCGACGCCTCGATCGCATTGATCACGATCTCGGTCACCGCGAGCAGGAACGAACTCTCGTCGTCGTCGGTGCGGAATGCGAGTGCATCCCGTAGACACGCACGTACCAGCGTGGCGTGCTCCAGCAGCGACGGCACCGTCAGCCGGATGCCGGGCCGCGTCGCCGGGATCGAGGACGCGGCGGTCATGGCGCACCCGCCGACGCGAATCGGTGGACGAGCCGCAGCTGTCCGTCATCGACGAACGAGGCCGACAGCCGGGCTGCCCGCGCCGCCGGGCCGCGCCGGAACGCCGGCGGCGCCCGGTCCGGCTCGGCACCGATCGACAGTCGGATGTCGACGACTCGGACGTCGGAGGCCAGCTCGATCGCAGTCACGAGGCCGTGCCGCCGCGCGATCGTGTGCGCGACCTCGGCGACCGCAGCCTCCAAGGCGTCGACGGTGCTGACGTCGCAGTCCGCCAGCACACAGTGGTGATGGACGAACGACCGGAGCAGTGGCGCGGCGAGGTCGGCGTGGGAGCTCGCGATCTCGCAGCGGATCGAGCCGGTGCCCGCTCCGGTCACGTGTTCCGCCCGGTCGTGGCGTGTGCGGCGCCGTCGTGACGAACGACGACGATCGTGATGTCGTCGTCGACGTTCTCGACCGTCTCGGCGAGCACAGCCGCTGCGATGTCCTGCGCGGTCAGGAGCGGAACGTCGCACCAGGCGGCTGCGATGATCTCGTCCAACCGCTGGCCGCCGAGCCGACCTCCGTCGTCGGTTCGGGCACCGGCGGCGCCGTCCGACAGCAGGACGAGGCCGTCGCCGGCGCCGAGGGGCGGGAGTTCGGTGATGCGGTACGACGGAGGGTGCCCGACACCGAGCGGGGGATCGACGTGGATGTCGAGCGCGCTGACGCCTCCGCCGCGCACGGCGCGGATCGGCTCGTGCCCGGCGTTGACGACCTGCACGTCACCATCGGCCGACACCTCGCATCCGACCGCGGTCACGAACGCACCGCCGTTGCTGAGCTCCCGGACGGTGTGCCCGGCCGCCTCGAACTGTCCGGCGAGGTCGTCGCCCCGCCGCCGTCGGTTGCGGACGGCGGCGAGCGCTGCGGAAGCGTGTGTGGTGGCCGCGAGCCCGTGACCCATGCCGTCGAACGAGTACACCCAGGTCGACGCGCCGAACGTGTGGTCGAACAGGTCGCCGGCGACGTCGTACGCAGGCTCGAGCACAGCGGCCACCGACGATCCGCAGCCGTGATCGGCGCGGACCGGCAGCAGGTCCCACTGCAGCTCGGCGGCGACCGACATGGCCGCACGCCGGCGGCCGCGTTCGAGTCCTTCGAAGCGCTGCCGGAGCGGAGCCATGAGCAGGCCGAGCGTCTCGGGTGACGGACCCGAGCGATCGGTCGGCGGTTCGTCCACCGACACCACGAACACTGGTTGGTCCCGCTCGGGCACCGGGATCCACCATCGGTCACGGTGCCGGAAGGGACGCAGCGCGAACACGTCGGCTCGGATCGACGGCTCGAGCGGCACGGTGTGTCCGTCGGGATACCGGTTGAGGGCATCGGCGGCGTGATCGAGCGCGTACACCTCGGCCTCGTGTCCGAAGGCCGCACG
>CAXBAZ010000378.1:0-4660 GCA_963973395.1 uncultured Acidimicrobiaceae bacterium | reverse complement strand
TTCTGGCGGGTGACGGCGACGGCGAGACCGTCGAGAGGGCGGTGTGACGAGACCGGCCAGTCGGAACCGAAGCTGATGCGGCCCCCGCCGGCCGCGAGCGTCGCGATCGGATACTGGAGCGCCGATCGCTGCGGGCCGAGCCGAGGAAGCGTGAGGTCGAGCATGGCGTCGTCCCAGCACGCCCACAGCGGTTCGAAGTTGGCGATCACACCGAGCCCGGCGAAGCGGGGTCGGTCGTCGGGATGGACGAGCTGGGTGTGGGCGATCACCGGTCGTCGGTCGCGCGGCCCGTTCTCACGTGTGGCATGTTCGACGGCGTCGAGCGCCATCCGCACGCCGGCATCGCCGATCGCGTGGATGTGGATCTGGAAACCGTCGGCGTCGAAGGCCCGGACCGCTTCGGCCAACCCCTCGGACGACCAGTTCGGGAGGCCGCAGGAGTGGGGCGCGTCCGCGTACGGTTCGAGCAGGAAGCCGGTGCCGGCCTCGATCACGCCGTCGGCGAAGAACTTGATCGTGTTGGCCGACACGAGGCGGGCCGTGTCGGGCTCGGCCGATCGTCGCCGACCCTCGACGAAGCCGTCCCGTTGTCGCACCCATTCCTGCGGATCGGCACGGAACGCAGCATTGATGCGACAGGTGGCGATGCCCGCCCGCGCACCGTCGAGGTACACGTCGAGTTCGTCGAGCCGCACCGAGGCGTCCTGGGCCCACACGATGCCTTCGGCACTCAAGGCGCGCATCGCCTCGACGAGACCGCGATCCTGCATGTCGCGATCGATCTCGGGCATCACGCCGTCGAACAGACCGATCCCCCCGAATTCGAGGAACATGCCGACCGGTCGACCGTCGGCGTCGCGGACGATCTCACCGAGCGGTGGCTCGGCCGTGAGGTGATCGATGCCGGCGGCACGCATCGCCGCGGAGTTGGCCCAGAGCGCATGGTTGTCGGTGGGGAACAGCGTGACGGGACGGTCGGGGCAGACCGCGTCGAGCCACTCGGCCCTCCCGAACGCGTTCGGGAGGATCGACGGGTCGTAGCAGCGTCCGACGAGCCACTCCTCTTCCGGGTGCTGCTCGCTCCACCGGCGGAGCGCTTCGAGCGTTCCGTCGAGCGTCGTGATGCCGGTGAAGTCGAGCTCGAGCCGGTTGGTGCCGGCGTGCAAGGGGTGGGCGTGACCGTCCCGGAACGCAGGCAGCAGCGGACGACCCTCGAGCTCGACGATCCGGTCGAACGTCGTCGCCCATGTCTCGGCACCGTCGCCGACGGCGACGATGCGGCCGTCGGCGACGGCGACCGCATCGGCAGGGGGTCCCCCGAACGTGATGATCGGTCCGCCACGGAACAGTGTCGACGACATGCCGATGTTCTACACCGATGTCTGTTCTCCACCGATGTCGAGGGGCGGGGTGCTACAGCAGCCCGGCGACCGCGTGGATCACGATCCCTGCGAGACCACCGACCAGCGTGCCGTTGATCCGGATGAACTGGAGGTCGCGGCCGACCTGGAGCTCCATCTTCTCGGCGGTCGACTCGCCGTCCCACCGCTCCACGGTGTTGGCGATGAGGTCGCCGACCTCGCTGCGATACCGGTCGACCACGTAGCCGATGGCACGTTCGACCCAGTCGTCGACCTTGCGCTGGAGCGACGCGTCGGAGCTCAAGCGAGTGCCCAACTGCTGCAGGCTGGTCGCGGCACGAACCCGCAGCTCGGAGCCGGGGTCGTCGGCGGCGTCGATCATGCCCTGCTTCACGCCGAGCCACAGCGACTCGATCCACGCCCGGAACTCGGGATGGTCGAGCAGTTCCTCCTTGAGAGCCTCGCCCTTGGCGAGCAGCTCGGGATCGTGCTCGAGCCGCTGGGCGAGCGAGGCGACGCGGGTGTCGACCGAGCTGCGGACCTCGTGGTGCGGGTCGGCACCCACGTCGTCGATGAAGCTGCCGACCGCGGTGTAGATCTTCTCGAACACCCGGTCGTCGATCGGCTCGGGTACCCACCACGGCGATTCCTCGTCGAGTCGCTTGCGGAACGTCGCCCGGTTGTCGTCGAGGAACCCGCTGAGGCCGATCAGCACCGAGTCGAGCAACCGCTGGTGATGGCCTCCCTCGATGGTGAGGTCGATCGCCTTGCCGAACAGCGGTGCCGCCGGCGTCGCCGCGATCCGACGTCGCACGACGCCTTCGAGGCCGTGCTGCACCTCCTTGTCGTCGAGCACCTCCAGGGTTCCCTTCAGTGCATCGCCGAGCGCCTCACTCGCCCGATGGGCGTTGGCCGGCTCGGCCAGCCACGCGCCGAGTCGTTGCCCGATGTCGGCGTGTGCCAGACGTTCGCCGAGCACCTCCCGGGTCAGGAAGTTGGACTCGACGAACTCGCCGAGGCTGCGCCCGATCTGATCCTTTCGTTTCGGGATGATCGCCGTGTGGGGGATCGGGATCCGGAGTGGATGCCGGAACAGCGCCGTGACCGCGAACCAGTCGGCGAGCGCACCGACCATGGCGGCTTCGGAGAAGGCCCGCACGTAGCCGACCCATCCCTCGCCGCCGTCGATGAGGGTGACGACGTACACGACGGCCGCCGCGATCAGGAGGCCGAGCGCCACCGCCTTCATGCGGCGCAGGCTGCGCAGGCGTTCGGCCTCGACCGGGCTCGGTTCCATCTGCCCGGACGCTATCCGTCGGCGCGCCCTGTCCTACGGTGGCGGGATGACACGACTGAGCATGGTGGGCCCGTCCGAGCTGTCCGACGACCAGCAGGAGCTGTGGGACGGTCTCACGGCGAGCCGGGGGAGCGGCCTCGACATCACCGATGCGGACGGCCACCTCATGGGCCCGTTCAACGCCTGGTTGCACGTGCCGAAGATCGGCCGGCGATTGTCGTCGCTCGGCGCCCATCTCCGTTTCAAGACGTCGATCGACCGTCGGCTCGGTGAGGTCGCGATCTGCACCGTCGGCGCGCACTGGCACGCCGAGTTCGAGTTCTTCGCCCACGCGCCCATGGCACTCGAGCACGGCGTCGACCCGTCGGTGATCGAGGCACTGCGCGCCGGGGAAGTGCCGGCGTTCGACCGCGACGACGAACAGATCGTCTACGAGGTCGCCCGCCAGCTGTTGAACGATCGGCGCGTCACCGACGCGACGTACTCGTCGGCGGAGTCGATGCTCGGCGAGGCCGGCATGGTCGAACTCGTCGCGCTGATCGGGTACTACTGCCTGATCTCGATGATGCTGAACCTGTTCGAGGTGCCGCTGCCGGAGGGCGAAGAACCCATCTGGCCCTGAACGGAGCGAACCCGGTTCGCTCCGTTCGCTCGGTTCAGATGTCGGGGCGGTCGCCGAACTCGGGGCTCTCGGTGCGGGTGCGCTTGAGCTCCCAGAACCCGGGCACGTCCATCATCGCCGTGAGCGCGTCCCACAGCTTGAGCGACAGGTCCCCGGGTGGCACCCGGGTGATGACCGGGCCGAAGTAGGCCTGCCGCTCACCGTCGGCGTTGTCGAGGGCGATGATCGGCGTGCCGATGTCGTTGCCGGCGAGTTCGAGACCGATGTCCATCCGTCGGCGGATCTCGGCGTCCCAGGTGTCGTCGTCGGCAGCTTCGGCGAGCTTCGCGTCGAAGCCGAGGTGTTCGACCATCGCAGCCAGGTCGGCGGTGTCGCGTTCGCCGTCGTGATGCACCGTGGCGCCGGCGAGCAGGTACCAGCGTTGGACCGCCGCGTCGCCGTGTTCGGCGCGGATCGCCTCCATGACGCGGAGCATCCGGTGTGTGGCGAGCACGGCCGGATAGTGCTCGGCGTCGGGCTCGACGTCGTTCTTGAACATCAGGCTGATCGGTTGCCAGACGACGTTCAGGTCACGGTGTGGTGCAACTTCGTCGACGACCCAACGGGCCGTCACCCAGCACCACGGTCAAATCGGGTCGACCCAGAATTCCACATCGGTAGCCATGCCCCGAGTATGACGTGTTGCGCGCGCAATTACTCCTGGCCGGCATCGGGCACGGCAGTCGGCACGGCATCGGCACGGCGTCAGGGGTCGACGGATAGCCTGACCGGTCCATGTCGCAGCGCTTCTACGTCGAGACTCTCGGGTGCCCGAAGAACCAGGTCGACTCCGACAAGTTGATCGGCACCCTGCTCGCCGACGGCATGGACGCCACCGACGACGTGTCCACCGCCGATCTCGTCGTCGTGAACACGTGTGCGTTCATCGACGACGCCCGCAAGGAGTCGGTCGACACGATCCTGGCGCTCGACGAGCGGCGGGCACCCGGTGCCCGGCTCGTCGCTGGCTGCATGGCCGAGCGGTACGGCGCCGAACTGGCCGAGGCCCTCCCCGAGGTCGACCAGGTCGCCGGATTCGGGGTGCCGGTGCACCAGCGGTCGGCGGGCAAGACGTTGATCCCGGTCTCGTCGGCGCCCGTGCCCGAACTCGACCTCCTCAACCTCCCACGGCCGAAGTCCGCGTCACCGTGGGCCTACGTGAAGATCGCGGAGGGGTGCGACCGGTCGTGCGGGTTCTGTGCGATCCCGAGCTTCCGTGGTCCGCAACGCAGCCGCGACATCGCGCAGATCGTGACCGAGGTCGACGAGCTGGCGGCCCGCGAGATCGTGCTCGTCGCGCAGGATCTCGCCTCGTACGGCAAGGATCGACCCGACGAGCTC
>CAXBAZ010000377.1:0-4738 GCA_963973395.1 uncultured Acidimicrobiaceae bacterium | reverse complement strand
GGCGTGCCGCCGAGGAGATCCAGGCTGCGCGCGACCGTGCGAATCGCGCCGCCGACGCCATGTTCGAGGCCGAATCGCAGCTCGACCAGCTCTCGTTGGAGATGGCCGACACCGAGCGTGAGCTCGAGGCGCAGCGGACCGCGGTCGAGACCCTGCGCAGCGATCTGTCCGCCGTGGCGATACGTCGTTTCACCGGAGGCGGCGTCGACACGAACCCGCTGCTCAGCGGGGTGTCAGCTGCCACCGACGACGGCACGGCGGCGGTGTTCATCGGTGCCGCCACCGGGGCGTCCCTCGTCGACGCCGACGAGTTCGACGCAGCGATCGAGCGGCTCGACGACACCCGGTCCCGACTCGACCGCCAGCGGGCCGAGACCGAGCGGGCCCGAGACGACCTGGTCGCGCTCCAGGAGCAGGCCGAGGCCGACGTGCTCCGGCTGCAGGAGATCGAGGAGGACCGGCTCGCCGACGAGGCCGTCCGCCGTGAACTCGAGGCGATCCGCGAGGCCGAACGCCTGCAGATCGCAGAGGCGCAGGCGGCGGAGGAAGCGGAGGCCCGAGCGGCCGCCGATGATGCCGACCAAGACGACGACGCCGACCCGCCCGCACCCGCGCCCACGTCCCCGGCTGCGCCCGCGGGGAACGACGGCGATGATGGCAACGATGGCGGCAACGGCGATGGCGATGGCGATGGCGATGGCGATGGCGATGGCGATGGCGATGGCGGCGATGATGATGGCGGCGACGAGCCGGAACCCGAGCCCGAGCCCGAACCGGAACCGGATCCCGATCCGGCACCGCCGCCACCACCGCCACCGCAGGCGGGCATCGTGTGTCCTGTGCGCGGGTCGTACTCGTACTCCGACACCTGGGGTGCGCCCCGGTCGGGTGGGCGATCCCACCAGGGCGTCGACATGATCTCGCCCAACGGGACCCCCCTCGTGGCGGTGATATCCGGTTCGGTCCACTTCAAGACGAACCGGCTGGGCGGCAACGCGGTCTGGCTGACATCGAACGACGGCGACAGGTACTACTACGCACACCTGTCCAGTTGGGAGGGATCGAGCCGATCCGTCTCCCAGGGCGAGGTGATCGGCTACGTCGGTGCGACCGGCAACGCCGGCGTCGCCCACCTCCACTTCGAGATCCACCCCGGCGGCGGACGTGCGATCAATCCGTACCCGTCGATCCGGAACGTCTGCTGATCACCTGACGGCGGCCACAGGCTGCCCGCTGCCGGCCCAGATCGGCTGCCCGGGCTTCGATGACCTCGGCCCAGGCCCGAATGATCCCGTGTAGCAACACATAGGTGACGCGGTTGCACGGCTGATCGACGCGCGGGTACGGGACGGTCGGTGTGGGTGTTCATCAGATTTCGGCAACTCGAACGCTCGTCGCAATTCGTCGGGGTGATGCGCGGTGAACTACTCCGGGCCGTCGAACGCTGCGGGATACACGACGCGGCCGCGGAGCGTCGGGTCGTCGGGGTCGAACGAGGCCAGTCGTAGGACTTGGGCGGCCTCGGGCGGCGCCCAGGTCGGAAGGCGGATCTCGATTCCGTAGGTGAGTGAGTGCTCGAACCCCAGTCGCCCGTAGTACGCCGGACTGCCCTCGAGGACGACCAGCGGTTCGCCGCGCTGAGCTGCCACGTCGGTCACCGCGAGCACGAGGCTGCTGCCGATACCTCGACCTTGGTATTCGGGGAGCGTTGCGAGTGGCGAGAGCACGACGATTCGCCTGTCTCCGGCAGCGTTGCGGATAACGGCGCCGCTGATCATGACGTGGCCCACGATCTGACCGTCGGCTTCTGCGACGAGCGCCATGTCGGGCACGTACTCGCGAGAGGCCCGGATCCGATCGACGAGTCCGGCTTCGGCGTCAGACTGGAACGCCGCTGCGACGAGTGAGCTGATTGCGTCATGGTCGTCGGCCGTTTCCGGTCGGATGACCACGGCGGCGGGTTCCTCGTTGACCGGGCGATTCACGTCGGGCCTCACAACCGACGGCCACAGGTGCCGGGCACGCCGGTGCCGCCTCGAGGCGTCGACGGTCGTCCGGTGACGCGTCGAATGACGGCATCCACCGGACGGTCGAGCGCGAGCGTGGTCACTGTCACCACCGTGACGGCGAGCAGGATCCCGGAGCCGGCGTCGTGGGGGTAGTGGACGCCGATGATCGTCCGTGACGCCGCGACCGCCAGCGCCACGGGGACGGCCCATCGTGCGGAGCGTTGAACGGTGAGCACGAGTGCTACCGCCAATCCCATGGCGATGGTGGCATGGTTGCTCGGAAGGGACCAGTCGGTGGCGGACGGACAGGGGGCCACCGTCGCACCCGCCGCCAGGTCGAGACAAGGGCGAGGTTGGGCGACGGCGACCTTCAGCGTTTCGCTGATCGCGTACGCAAGGACGACACCGGAACCGGCGGCGACGACTCGCGCCAGATGCGGAACCCGGCGACGATGCCGCCACCCCGCGAACAGCAGCGATCCCGCCAGAAGCACGAGTCCCAGTTCGCTCACCAGCTCGAAGCCGTGGCCGATCCATGACGGTGCGTCGTCGACCGCGACGACGGTCTGATCGTAGATGTCTGTGCTGGCCGGCAACGGGAGACCGCGGGAACCGGCAGCTCCGACTGCTAGGAGGGCCAGTGTGGCGAGGGCGATGCGGGTGGTGACCGTCCGAGCCGACGGCGGGTCGAACGTCGCCGCGATATCTGCTGTACCCGCCAGCCGTGTCACTGCGGCGGTCCGGAAAGTTGCCGGGCGAGTGTGTGGCCATCGGGGGTGCCGAGGAGCGCGGCTTGGTATGCGTGTCCGGTGAGGCTGAGCCGCAGTGCGGGTTCGCCGTGGCGTACGTCGACCAGTTCCTTTCGGCCGGGGCGGCGCCAGGTGCCCAGCTTGCGTCGGCGAGGCAGGCCGAGACCTGGGGCTCGTAGTCCTTTGGTGGCCGAGAGGCCATCGTCGATGATCGTGACGTCGGTGACTGCGGATCGGGGAATGGTCTGGTCTCGGACCAATCCGGTGATCCTTTCGGCGCGGGTGAACGACACTTCGATGTCGTCGGGTGTGAGGGTGATCTTGCTCATGGTGTCCTCCGTGGGGTCGTCTTGCACGGTACGGAAGCGGGTCGCCCGAGTCGTCACCCCGCAGGGCGATCCATCACTCCCCCTCCGGGATGACGGTGCGCTTCGAGCGGGTGTGTGCGTTGATCGAGCCGGCACGTCCGGCCCATCGGGCTCACATCGGGCGGCGTTCCATCGTCCAGGTCGCAGGGGCGTCGTGCGGGAGGTCTGTGACGTGGCGGATCACGGTGAACCCGTGGCGCTCGTAGAAGCGAACATTGCCGGGGTCGCTGGTGTCGAGTCGCGCGACGTGCCGGTGGTGGTCGAGGTCGGCGAGCTTGGGTGCGAGGACCGCCGATCCGAGTCCCCGGCCCTGGAGCTCGGGTGTGGTGCCCATCGTGGCGAGGTACCAGTCGACCGGTCCGTGTGGAGGTCGCAGGGAGCGGTCAACGTCGGCGATCGGTTCGGCCCGTTCGCCCAGCAGCTCGTCGACAGCCGTCAGGCGCTCGTGATCGTCAGGATCGAGAGCGATGACCACAGGGGTCCACACCGCGACTGCTGTGACGTCGTGGCTGACCCAGGTGTCCCCGTGTGGGAGCCCGATGACGTCGACGTCGATCCGGTAGATCGCCTCGAGGGTTGCGGCGCGTGTCGAGTCATCGGGCAGCATCCAGCGTTCCCAGGTGTAGCCGTGGTGGGACGCGACGAGCGTCCGAACGATGGCATCGAGATCGTCGCGTGTCGCCCGTCGGACGCGAACTCCCGATCGGCCGGGTCTGGTGGCTGTCATGGTGGCGTTGCACCCATTCAGCGACCGGGTGTGAGGAGCCCGGTCTCGTACGCGAGGACGACCGCGTGGACACGGTCGCGGAGGGCGAGTTTCATCAGGATGCGCTTCACGTGGGTCTTGACGGTGCTCTCTCCGAGGTACAACGTGGCTGCGATCTCGCGGTTCGAGAGCCCTTGGGCGATCAGCACGAGAACCTCGCGTTCGCGTTCGGTCAGCCGATCGAGGTCGCTGTTCCGGACATCGGTCGGCTGCGGTCCCTCCGCTGTGGCCCTGGCGAATTCGGCCATCAGTCGTCTGGTGACCGAGGGTGCGAGTAGCGCGTCGCCGGCCGCGACGATCCGCAAACCCTCGAGTAGATCCTCCGGTGGGGTGCGCTTGAGCAGAAACCCGCTGGCTCCGGCTCTGACGGCGCTGTACACGTACTCGTCGAGTTCGAACGTGGTCAGCACGAGCACACGCGGGCCGGCATCGTCCTCACCCTCCTGCGCCGCGGCGGTGATCCGGCGGGTGGCCTCCAAACCGTCCATGCCCGGCATCCGCACGTCCATCAACACGACGTCCGGCCGCAACTCGAGTGCCATCTCGACCGCAGCAGCTCCGTCGCCCGCCTCGCCGACCACCACGAGATCGTCCTGGGTCTCGATCATCATCCGTAGCCCGGTCCGGACCAACACGTCGTCGTCGACGATCAGCACTCGTACCGTCATCGGTGCTCCTGCGATCTCGGGAGATGCGCTTCGACCCGGAACCCGCCGCCCGGACGCGGCCCGGCGGCGAGCCGTCCCCCGAGCACACTCACCCGCTCGGCCATCCCTGCGATCCCGCGTCCACCGTTGCCGTTCGGACGTGACGCCGCACCGCGGCCGTCGTCGGCCACGCAGATGA
>CAXBAZ010000376.1:0-4746 GCA_963973395.1 uncultured Acidimicrobiaceae bacterium | reverse complement strand
GGGCGGGGTCGGTCGACTGCGCGACGCCCTCGCCCGTACGGCCACCTCGCTGGGCGTCGAGATCCGGACCGCGGTCGACGTCGGTCGCATCTCGGTGCACGGTGGTGCCGTGTCCGGTGTCGAACTCGCGGACGGCGGTTCGGAGACGGCCGACGTGGTGGTGTCCGACGTCGACGCCGCACACCTCTACGTCGATCTGTTCCCTGCGCCGAAGCAGGCCAAGCAGCTCGACAAGGCCGGACCGTCCGCGAGCGCGTTCGTGCTGTGCGCCGCCGTTCGCGGCCGCACCGACGGCATCGCCCACCGCAACGTGCTGTTCCCGCTGCACGACCGTCAGGAGTTCCAGTTCCTCGACGCCGGTCAGCTCCCGATCGACCCGACGATCCGCGTCGCGGTCTCGGCCGTGACCGATCCGGGTCAGGCACCGCCCGACTGCGAGAACTGGTCGATCACGGTGACGACGCCGCCCGCGACCGGGATCGACCGCAAACTGATGACGGCCGGTGTGCTCAATCGCCTCGCCGAGCGGGGGTTCGACCTGCGCGACCGGATCGAGTTCACCCGGACACTCCTTCCGGCCGACATCGACGCCCGGTACCGCGCTCCCGGCGGGGCGATCCACGGCACATCGTCGAACAGCAGGCAGGCTGCGTTCTCGCGACCGAGCAACGTGGGTCCCGTCGAGGGGCTCTACCTCGTCGGCGGGTCCGCCCATCCGGGTGGGGGGCTGCCGTTCGTCGCGACCGGGGCGCGTATCGTCGCCGATCTCGTCGCCGATCGCCACGGTCGTCGGTAGACCGCGACGAACGGCCGACGATCGTTCAATCGATGACGATCGTTCAATCGATGTAGAGCCCGAGCCCCGATCGGATCGAGTCGGCCTCGCCGACACCCGGCTCTCCGGCGACGGCCCGCACCCAGGACGGTCGGAACCGGGCCACGACGGTGATCGGCTGCTCGAGATCGGAACCCTGCAGCGCGAGTCTGCTGAACGCCGTGGCGTAGTCGGGCGGACGCAGGTCACGCCCGAGTTCGGCGAGGGCGTAGGGGTCGGGCGTCGAGTCGACGGGTTCGATCGAGTCGACCGGCTGGGACGTGGGCGAGCTGGGGCCGCCGGAGAGACCGGGCCCGTCGGCGAGCACGGCGCCGCGGACGAGTCGCGGTCGGGCGCCGGCGATGAGGAGTGCCACGTACGCGCCGAGACCGCGACCGACCACGGTCGCTTCGCCGAGGTGTTGAACGGCGGTGTCGGCATCGGCCATCAGGATCTCGGCGGTGTAACCGCCACCGACCGGGACCGTCGACGCGCCGTGGCCGGTGAAGTCGAGTGCCGTGATCGGGCCGCGCCAGTCGACGACGGCGTCGGGTACCGTGCAGGAGCAGCAGCGGGCGGCCCGATCCGCCGCGCAGCGTGTGCAGCGCGAGTTCGACCCGGTTGTGGGTCAGCATCTCGACGCCGACTGCATTCACGACGCCCTCCCGACGGGGCCGAGGAACTCGAGGACACGAGCGGCCACCTCGTCGGGTCGCTCGATGTGGGCGAAGTGGCCGACACCGTCGAGCACCTCGATCCGCCCACCCTCGGGCACGTACGGAAGCACGTCCTCCGGCGCCGTGCCCCAACCCATCTCCTCTGCGATCTCGACGAGCATGCCGTAGAACGGAACGCCGAGCCCGGCGAGTCGGTACAGCGACCACTCGGGTCGCCACGGACCGAAGCCACCGAACCGAATCGACGGGTCGAGCTTCCAACGCCAGCCATCGGCGCTCTCCGTTGCGCCGACCGTGACGAGATAGCGCAGCCATTCGATCGAATGGCGTGGGTTCATCCGGCCACGGCGCTCGGCGAGCTCGTCGATCGTGCCGGGCTTGCGCTGAGCGCCCGCGGTTCGGCGGCGATGGTCGAGCCAACCGGTCACCTCACCGGTGAGCATCTTCGTCCGTTCGTGTTCGGCGATGTCGGGGATCCGCCGCTTGGACGGGATGCCGTCGATGTTGGCGAGGGCGGAGAACCGGAACGGCTGGGCGTCGACGAGTTGCACGAGCAGGGCGCCACCCTTGCTGTGGCCGATCGTGGGCACCGCGTTTCGACCGGCGACGTGGTCGAAGACGGCGGCGGCGTCGCGCAGGTCGGCGTCCCACGAGTACAGGTGGGCATGGTCGCTGTCGCCGTGACCGCGCTGGTCCCAACTGACCACCCGCCAGCCGCCATCGGCGAGCAATGGCGCGAACCTGTCGAACGTCCGAGCGAAGTCGAAGCCTCCGTGAGCGAGCATCAGTGGTGGTGCGTCGGCGTCGCCCCACTCGTGGAGGGCGATGCCGACGCCTCCCGTGTCGATGCGGTACTCGCGGTCTGGCACACGGACGCCGGGCAGGTCGAAGATCGGCGTGGAGGGCACGAGGAGAGGCTAGGCAGCGCGTCTACGCTGGCGCGCATCCGACACCTCGTTCCCCGCCACCTCCGGCCCGACCGGCTGATCGTGCTTCCCGCGCTCGCCGTGGTGCTCGTCGGCGCCGTGGCATGTGGCGGCGAGAGCACCGATGGGCTCGGTACGTTGCCGCCGATCCGCACCACGACGACGAGCACCACCTCGACCACGCTGTTCGACGAGACGATCGAGCTCTACACGGTCAAGCGTGGCGAGAACCTCACGATGATCGCCGACGGCTTCGGCGTCCCGCTGGCGTTCCTGATCGAGGCGAACGAGGACGTGATCGACGACCCGAACAACGTCCCACCCGGGGTCACGCTGAAGATCCCGCCGTATCGCATCGTCGACGAACTCCCCACCACGACGACCACCGAGGCGCCGTGACCCGGCCCGCGCCACGCGGGTGGACAGTGTTCGGGCGCCGAGCTTCGTAGACTCTCCAGCATGAGTTTCTGGCCCAACCAGGATCACTGGAGCGTGAAGATCCCGTTGCGGACGCCACACCCGCGACTCGACGTGCTCGACGAGTCCGGTGTCGTCGTGCTCGGCGACATGCCGGTCGAGGTGCCGTCCACCGAGTGGGAATCGCTCGAGTACATGGACTGGAAGTCCGGCGGTGACACGAACTTCGCACCGATCGCGTCGGCCGACGGCGAACTCGACTGCCGCGGCTTCTGGGACAAGGGCAAGACCGACAAGGACGCGCTCTGGACGTCCAACGCCGAGATCGCGCCGACGCTGCGCGCCTACGTCGACGGCGTCGGCGCCAACTTCGGTCGTGTCCGCACCATCAAGCTCGAGCCGCAGGATCGAGAGACCGCGATCCGCTCGATCCACCGTGACGACAACAACCGCTTCAACCCCGACGACGAGGGATGGGTGGTCCGGTCCTGGGTCGAACTCACCGACAATCCGAACAGCTACATGCTCCTGATGGACAACGACGCCGACGGGCTGCCCGATCCGAGCACCGAGCGCCGGGTGCCGTTGCACCGCGGCGCACGGTTCGTGGTCGACACGCAGCGCCTGTGGCACGTGGTGGTCCATCTCGGCGACGCACCGCGCTATGCGCTGATCACCAGCTTCGAGTCCGGTCCCGAACTCGAAGCATGGATCGAGTCAGAGCGTGTCACCGTCTCGACCTGACGGCGCCCGTCGTCATGGTCGGCAGCCCGAGCGCCAGATGCGGCTGCCCGGTCCGATCGACGCCCGTCCGAGCCGGTCGCTGTTCCCATCGGGTGTGATCATCGGCATCGGAGCGCTCGTCGTCGTGGGCGCGGTGGTGTGGTTCACGCGCGGCAACGACACCGGCCCCGGCGACGGCACCGTCTCCGACGAGACGGGCGCCTCGGCCGTCGCACCCTCGAACGGCGCGAACTCAGACGGGGCGCTCCTCGCACGGCTGCCGTCCCCGGCCCGCCTGGTGGCCACGGGTGACGGCCTCGACACGATCGACGGTGAGCTCGCCGGCATCGGTGCGATCGCCGCCGGAGCCACCTTGGAGGTGCCGATCCGGGGACGCTCCGGGAGCGGCGACGAGACCGGGTTGGCCGCGCTCACGGTCACGGCGACCGCCGGCCCCGACCCGAGCGACGTCGTCGTCCAGCCGTGCGATGGGGCGGCCGGCAGCCCGTCGAGCCTGAGCGTCGGCGCGTTGCAGACGGTGACCGGCGACCTCGTCGTACCGCTGGGTGCGGACGGGTCGATCTGCGTGGTGCCGACGGCGCCGGTCGACGTGGTCGTCGACGTCGTCGCGTTCGCGGACCAGGGCAGCGTCCGCCCGTTCCCGAGCCCGGTGACCGTCGTCGACTCGACCGCCGATGGCGCGACCGCCGACGGCAGGTTCGCTGGGATCGGGGTCCGGCGAGAGTCGTCGACGCTGAGCGTGCCGCTCGCCAGCCGCTTCGACGGGCTGACCGAGGTGGGTGCGCTCGTGGTGAGCCTCTCCACGGTCGACCCACTCGATGCCGGCACGGCGACCGTGTTCGCTCCCGAGTCGTCGCCCGGCTCTCCGGCGATCGAGTACGAGGAGGGCGCGACCGAGCGGGCGGTCGTCGTGGTCCCGGTGGGCGCGAGCGGCGAGTTGTGTCTCTCGACCACGGGTCGGACCGACGTCGTCGTCGACCTCCTCGCGCTGATTCCCGCCTCGGCGGTCGCTCCGGTCGCGACCGGAACGTCCGACGGCTGCCCGGGCCAGACGATGTTCCCGGATCACCGTGTGGTCGCGCTGTACGGCACGCAACGGTCGGAGCGACTGGGCGTGCTCGGCGAACAACCTCCGAGCGAGGCTGCCGCACGCCTGGCCGAGGTCGCC
>CAXBAZ010000375.1:0-4757 GCA_963973395.1 uncultured Acidimicrobiaceae bacterium | reverse complement strand
CGCCGCCCCGGGCGTCACCTTGATACCGGCGACGTAGTTCATCACCGCCGCGGCACAGACTGCACCGACCAGCAGGAACCCGACGCTGCCGGGGATCTCGAGCAGCACCGGGAGCACGGCGGCGATCACCCAACCGAGCTGGAACCGGGTCTCGAAGCGTGCGAACGCCTGACCTCGGTTCGTCTCCGGTCCGTCGCGCTGGACGATGCTCTCGAACGAGAGCCGACAGATCGCAGCCGCGAAGCTCACGATCACTGCGACACCGATACCGGCGCGAGCCCCACCGACGACTGCGGCGACGAGTCCGGCGGCGGCCGGCAAGCCGAGCGCGAGCGTGATCATCCGTTCCTCGTGGATCATCCGCCGTAGCCGCGGCGACGTGGCGTTGCCCACCATCGTTCCGAGCGACGACAGGCCGATGGCCACACCGAGCAGGAATTTGTCGTCGTCCCCGTCGCCACGGAACAGGAACGCGAGGTGGAATGAAGCCGGCGGCCCCGCGCAGGATGAGCATCGCGACCCATGCGAGCTGCAGGCTGGTGGTCGTCGCCTCGGCGCTCGCCGCCGACGGGGCGTCGGGACGGATGACCAGTTCGCGTGGGAGGCGCAACGAGGCGAACAGCGCCACGCCGAACAGCAGCGCCCCGTACACGAGCGTCGCCGAGGTGCCGACCCCGAACTGCAGGGCGGCCGCCGGAGCGACCGCGACCGCCCCGGCGACACCGGCGATCAGTCCGAGCTTCGAGTTCGCCTCGACGAGCTCGGTCTCGTTCCTGACGACCGCCGGCACCAACGCCGACTTCGAGACGACGTACGTCTTCTGGAGCACCAGGGCGACGAACACGAGCGGGAACAGCACGATGCCGTCGACGAACTGGATCATCAGGAGCTGCACGACTATCCGGATGACAGCCACGGCCTGCACGATCAACCGACGGCCACCGCGGATTCGATCGATCAGCGGGGCGATGAGCAGGAACGGGGCGAAGCTGACCAGCAGGAACGCGAGCACCTTCGATCGGGCACCGTTGGGATCGACGTCGAAGAAGAACGAATCGGCGAGGGCGACCACCATCGCCGCCTCTCCACCCATCATCGCCGCATGGGTGAACGCGAGGCGCTGGAAACGAGAACGTCCGGGCCGCGTCACGAGATCGATGGTACGACCCGCGGTCGACGCCACGCACGATCACCCGGCCCGCAGCCTGCGGCCGCGGAGGAGGGTGAGTGGCTCGTCAGCGCGCCGCGTCGACGGTCGGGCGCTCGTACTTGTAGCCCAGCCCGCGGATCGTGACGATCCGCTGCGGAGAGCCGGGAGCACGTTCGACCTTCGACCGAAGTCGCTTGATGTGGACGTCGAGCGTCTTGGTGTCGCCGACGTAGTCGGCACCCCACACCCGATCGATCAACGTCTCGCGCGTCATCACGCGGCCGGCGTTGGCGAGCAGCAGGTGCAACACCTCGAACTCCTTGAGCGGCAGCGACACGTCATCGCCGTCGACGGTCACCCGATGCTCCTCGGGATCGAGTTCGACGTCACCCACGCGGAGCGCGGTGTCGCTCGGGCGGTCGATCTCACCGGTCTGATCGAGCTTCGCGCGCCGGAGCTGCACACGGATGCGTGCCACCAGCTCGCGGATCCGGTACGGCTTGGTGACGTAGTCGTCGGCACCGACCTCGAGCCCGACCACGGTGTCGATCTCGCTCGACTTGGCCGTCACCATGATGATCGGCACCTGGCTGGTCACCCGGATCTGCCGGCACACGTCGACACCCGACACGCGCGGGAGCATGACGTCGAGGAGCACGAGGTCGGGCTGGACCTCGGCGAACCGTTCGAGCGCGGTCGCCCCGTCGGTCGCCACCTCGGCGCGGAACCCCTCGCGGGCCAGGCCGATCTGCAACGCCTCGACGAAGCTCGCCTCGTCTTCCACCACCAGGATCGTCGGTTGGCTCACGCCACTCCTTCCGTGTCGTCGTTCGCGGTTCCGTGCGGGGCCGCCGGGTCGGGCAGGGGCAGCCGAAACGTGAACGTGCTGCCCTCGCCCTCGACCGACGAGACGAGTACCTCGCCACGATGGTTGGTCGCGACATGGCGCACGATCGAGAGTCCGAGACCGGTTCCGCCGGTCGCCCGGCTGCGGGCCCGATCGACCCGGTAGAACCGCTCGAACACCCGGTTCAGATCGCGTTGGGGGATGCCGACGCCCTGGTCGGCAACCATGATCTCGACGTAACGGTCGGCGGCGCGGACGCGGATCTGCACGCTGCCGCCGGGTTCGCTGTACTTGACCGCGTTCTCGACGAGGTTGCCGAGCGCCGACACCAGCTGCCGACGGTGGCCCTCCACTACGAGCGACTCGGACCGGGGACCGACACCGTCGACCGGGTCGAGCGTCGAGATGCGGATGTCGGCCTGGGCGGCCATCTCGGTCACCCGGTCGACGGCGCCGGCCACGAGGTCACTGACCCGCACCGACTCGACCTCGCGCTCACCGTCCATCTCGATGCGGGACAGTTCCATCAGATCGTCGATGGTGCGGGTCGCCCGCTCGGCCTCGCCGAGCATCCGACCGACGATGCGTTGCACCGTGTCGGGGTCGTGCTCGTCGACGAGTGTCTCGGCGAGCACCGACAGTGCGCCGATCGGGGTCTTGAGTTCGTGGGAGATGTTGGCGACGAAGTCGGTTCGCACCTGATCGAGCCGCCGCCGGTCCGACACGTCCTCGAGGAACGCCACGGCGCCGCCGTCGGGCAGCGGCCGCGCCTCGACCACGACCACCGTCTTGGGCGGACCGTACAGCTCGATGGTCTCGTCACTGGCGACACCGTCGCGGGCGCCGACCAGGTGGCGTTCGACCGCCTCGTCGAGCAGCACGCCCACGTGGGTGCCCTGAAGTGCCCGCGACACGGCGTTCCGGTACACGATCACACCCCGCGCATCCGAGACGATGACGCCGGTCGGATGGTCCTCGACGAGGTCGGTGAAGCCGACCGGCGACGCCGTGGGGGCCGCACCGGTGTCGAGCACCAACGGCCGGCCGGCACGTCCGAATGTCCACCCGATGAGCAACGCGACCGCGGCACCCACGAGGGCGAGCAGCAGCGTCATCGGTCAGCCCTCGCCGCGTTCCCCGGACGGGATCTCGGCATCGACGTCCTGGCGGGCCCGATGGCGCTGGGCGGCGTCGTGCTCGGGCAACCACCCGGTGGCGATGTAGAGCACCCGCTGACTGATGTTGACCGCATGGTCGCCGAGCCGCTCGTAGAAACGGGCGACGACCGCCAACTGCACGGCGACCTGCAGGTCGACGTTGCCCGCGGCGTGGCTCTCGAAGATCTGCGAGATGAACTGCCGATGCAGGTCGTCGAGGTAGGCGTCCATGTCGACGATCGCCGCGGCACGCGTGGCGTCGACGGCGAGATATGCCTCGACGACCTCCTTGTACTCCTTGTGCGCCTGGTCGCTCATCCGCTGGATGCCACCTCGGAGCTTCGGGTCGAGGTCGTGGCCGTAGATTCGGCGGGCAGCCTTGCAGATGTTGCAGCACAGGTCAGCCGAACGCTCGATCTCGGGGGCGAGTTTGAGCACCGCTGCGACCTGGCGGAGATCGCTGGCCACCGGCGCCTGCAGCGCGAGCAGGGTCAGGGCGCGCTCTTCCACGTCGATCGAGCGGGCGTCGATCTCGTCGTCGCCCTGCAGCACGTACTCGGCACCCTCGAGATCCTGCTGGAGCAGGATGTCGGTGACGCGCGGGATGAGCTCGACGACCGACGACCCGAGACGGGCGATGTCGTTGCGGAGGTTGTCGAGCTCGAGGTGGAACTCGGGACGCAGCTCGTCCATCAGCCGAACCTCCCCGTGACGTACTGCTCGGTGCGCTGGTCGTCGGGGTTCGAGAAGACCTTCGATGTCGGGTTGTACTCGACGAGCACGCCGGTGCGCCGATCGCTCTCCTCGTTCACCTCGGTGGTGAAGAACGCCGTGCGGTCGCTCACCCGAGCGGCCTGCTGCATGTTGTGGGTGACGATGATGATCGTGTACTCCTTGGTGAGCTCCTTCATCAGGTCCTCGATCCGAGCGGTCGCGATCGGGTCGAGCGCCGAACACGGCTCGTCCATCAGGATCACGTCGGGCTTGACCGCGACGCAGCGGGCGATGCACAACCTCTGCTGCTGTCCACCCGACAATCCCAGTGCCGAGGCCTTGAGACGATCCTTCACCTCGTCCCAGAGCGCGGCCGAACGCAACGACTGCTCGACGATCTCGTCGAGTTCGTCCTTCTTCTTGACCCCGCCCAGGCGAGGACCGAACGCGAGGTTGTCGTAGATCGACTTCGGGAACGGATTGGGCTTCTGGAACACCATGCCCACGCGTCGTCGCACCTCGACCGGATCCACGTTCGGACCGTAGAGGTCGACACCGTGGTACAGCACCTGGCCGCCGACGCGAGCGGAGTCGATCAGGTCGTTCATGCGGTCGAAGCAGCGCAGAACGGTCGACTTGCCGCATCCGGACGGCCCGATGAGCGCGGTGATCTCGTGCTGCCGAACATCGAGGTTGACCTCGCGAACGGCACGGAACTCGCCGTAGTACACCTCCAGGTCGCGCGTCTCGAACACCATGGGCGCGGTGCTGGCTTCTCGGTGCACGACCTTGGGCCGGGCCGTCACATCGGTCTCGTGCTCGTTCAACGTCTCCGCCTTCATGTCGTCGGTCTCGGTGTCGTGTTCCAACCTATTCACCACTTCTTCTC
>CAXBAZ010000374.1:0-4770 GCA_963973395.1 uncultured Acidimicrobiaceae bacterium | reverse complement strand
GACACCGAGAGGGATGCCTCGCGACACCCGAGAGGGATCCGCTGAAAGAACACACGTGCCGCTGAGCCCTGAAACCGCGACAGGATCAGTCGGCGCAGCAGGGCGACGAGCGCACACTGCTCGCCGCGATTCGGCGAGCCCGAGCGGCGACGGACGGACGAGGCGGTGAGCCGGGTGGCGTACGCTCAGGGGATGGAATCCCTCGACGCGCGGGCATTCGATTTCTGGGTCGGCGAGTGGGACTGCGAGTTCGAGGGCGGGCACGCCGTCAACACCGTCACCCGGGAACTCGAGGGCGCGGTCGTGCACGAGAACTTCGTGATGGACACCCCGCGGACATGGCACGGCATGTCCGTCTCGGTGTTCCATCCGAAGCTCCACGTCTGGCAGCAGACCTGGGTCGACCAGAGCGGGTCGTACTGGCATTTCGTCGGACGACTCGTCGACGGCGACCCGGCGTTCGCCACCCCCGCACCCGTCGACGAGCCGTCGCTGCACAAGCGGATGGTGTTCTCCGCCATCACACCCGAGTCGTTCCGGTGGCGCTGGGAGTCGTCGCCCGACGAGCTCACCTGGACGGAGAACTGGGCGATCTCGTACACCCGCCGCACATGAGCCTGCCGATTCGACCGCCGATCAAACCGATGCTCGCCAAGTTGGCGCGCTCGATCCCCGCCGTCGACGGCGTGCTCTACGAGCCGAAGTGGGACGGCTTCCGCTGCATCGTCTTCCGCGACGGCGACGACATCCAGCTCGCGAGCCGCAACCAGAAACCGTTCAACCGCTACTTCCCCGAGCTGCTGCCGGTTCTCGCCGATGCGCTCCCCGACCGCTGTGTCGTCGACGGGGAGATCGTGGTCGCCCATGCCGAAGGCAACGGCCTCGATTTCGACGCGCTGCAGCAGCGGATCCATCCGGCCGCATCGAGGGTCACGATGCTCGCCGAACAGACACCCGCCGAGTACGTGGCGTTCGATCTCCTCGCGCTCGGCGACGACGACCTGATGGACACCCCGTTCGGCGAACGACGGGAACTTCTCGAGCGTCATCTCGACCCGAACGCGAGCGTGCACCTGACGCCTGCGACCACCGATCCGGAGATCGCCGAACGGTGGTTCACCCGCTTCGAGGGAGCGGGCCTGGACGGCCTGATGGTCAAGCCGCTCGACGGTGTCTACACCCCCGACAAACGCACACTCGTGAAGGTCAAGCACGAACGCACGGCCGACTGTGTGGTCGCCGGCTTCCGGGTGCACAAGGACGGTGAGGGCGTCGGTTCGCTCCTGCTCGGGCTGTACGGCGACGACGACCGCCTGCACCACGTGGGTGTCTGCGCGGCGTTCACGGCGGCGTTCCGCAAGGAGCTCGTCGACGAGCTCGGTCCGCTCACCGAGAACGCTCTCGACGGCCACCCGTGGCAGGGCTGGGCCGAGGCGCAGGCCGACAGCACGCAGCGGATGCCCGGCGGGTTCTCACGCTGGAACGTGAACAAGGATCTCTCGTTCGTGCCGCTCCGCCCCGAACGGGTCGTGGAGGTCACGTTCGGTCAGCTGGAGTCCGGGCGCTTCCGTCACGGTGTGAAGTTCCAGCGCTGGCGGTCCGACCGCACGCCCGAATCCTGTCGCTACGACCAACTCGAGGTGGCGAGTCCGGTCCGGTTCGACGAGTTGCTGGCGGAGTCCGGCTGACCGAGCCGACCCGGCGGCGCCGGCAGACGCTCGGTCCACCGCGACCGCTCGCTCCTCGTCGCCATTCTGGTCCCGCCACGCCCGGAACCGCGACACGGCCAGCTCGAGAAGTGCAGGCTGCCGGGCCGCTGGTCTCCTGCGGACCGGACCTGTGTGGACGCCGCACCGCGAGCATCGTCCTCGGGCGTCCTGGCGCCGGATCGCAGTCCCGAGCCGCGACGCCGCACCCCGCGATCGAGCACCGGATCGCAACCCGAACTGCGACGCCGCACCCGGCAACCGGGCGCCGGCTCGCGACGCCGTACCACCACGCCTTTCAGCGGTTTCGTGGGTGGTTCCGACTCACTCGCTCGTTGCCGCGTTTGTAGTTGCCGGTCGCCCGCGCCATGACCTCTTGGTCGTCGCCCAGGGTCACGTCGTCGAGGAAGTCCTCGGCCCTGCGACCCCGCAGGACGGCGGCACGCCGACCGTGGTGTTCGATGACGACCTCACCGCTCTTCCGGCGAGTCCACGAGAAGCCGTTGGGGTCACCCATCGCTGGTCGCGCTCCTGTCGGTCGTTCGAGCCGGTCCCACGGTGAGACCGTACCGAAGCGTGGAAGCCGGTCGCTCGCCAGATGACGTGATCGAGGGCCGGTCGAGCCGTCGCGAACCTGGGCCTGCCATACCCACGACCGCGACACGGCGGGGTGGGTTGCCGGCTCGGATCAGCCCGGTGGTGCGCTCGTGGTCGTGGTGGACGAGGTGGTGGTCGTGGTGGCGAACGGTGCGGTCGAACCGGTCTGCTCGACGACCGAGATCTGGGTCGGCGTCGACACGGCGGTTTGCGGCGTGACCACCTCGTTGCCCTCGGCGTCGAACACCTGGAACGTCCGCGTGGCCCCGTCGAGCGTGCCGGTCGCCGTGGTCACGCTGACCTGCAGCGTCCACACGCCGCCCACCTGGAACGGCAGTCCGTCGGCGGTCGCGAGTTGGGCGGTGCCCGACGTCGACAGCGGGATCGGCTGTTGGAGCGACGGCAGGTTGGTGCCCTCGGGCGGGATGAAGAGCAACGTCAGGTTGTTGATGTTCTGGGCCGGCTCCTCGACCTCGATCCGGAACCCGTTGAGGCCGACCTGGGCCGGGCCGATGAAGACCGTGGCGTCGAGCCCGGTCGCCTCGTCGTTGAACGTGAGCTCGCGGGCGAGATCCTCGCGCTGGAACCCGTCGAGCTTGGACGGTGTCAGGCCGAGCAGCCACCCGCTGAACGCCAGCGCGACCACACCGAGCGCAGCCTCGGCGCCGAACGCACGACGGAACCGGTCGGCGGCGGGCACGGTGAGCTCGTGGGCACGATCGAGCCGCAGCGTCACCTGCTGACGCACGGCGAGCGCCACGGCCAGCATCGCCGCCACCGCGACCACCTTGAGCAGCAGCACCCGTCCGTGACTCGACCCGAACAGGTCGCCACCGTCGAGCCGGATCAGCTGCATGATGCCGGTGACGCATGCGACGAGGATCGCCGGGATCGAGATCCGGCTGAAGGTGCGCGTCGCCTGCACGAGGTCGTCCTCGCCCGGCCCGGCGAGCACGACACGAGCGACGAGCGCAGCGCCGCCGAACCAGATCGCGACCGACACGACGTGCACGAGTCCGATCACGAACCCGAGCGGCGCCGCCGGGCCGTCGACGCGACTGAGCGACACGGCGACCAGTGCGAACCCCGGCAGCACCCACGCCCACATCGCGCTCTGCGGGTCGATGATCCGCTCCGGTCGGATCGCGGCCCAGCCCGACGCACCGATGAACACGAGCCGCAACAGCGCGCCGCGGCCACGCCAGCCGTCGTCATAGAGGTCGAGCCACTGCCCCGGACTCATCGCGGCGCCGAGCGACGAGCCGTTGAAGTCGGCGGCGTACGCGATCAGGTACAGGAACGTGCCGACCAGCGCGAGTCCCCACGCTCCCCGCAGGAACCGGACGGTGACGACGTACTCGGGACCTTCGGGCCACCCCACGCTGATCAGAGCGAGGCCACCGAACACCACGAGGATGCCGAGGGTGGACAGCATGCGGCCCAGCCAGATCGCGCCGCCCGTGCTGCCCTGGTCGACGGGTTCCTGGGCACCGCTCTCGGCATCGGTGGCCGGGGTGCGGATGAACGGGTCGGTCGTGGCCGTGGTCGCGGAGCCCGGCTCGGTCTCGTCGGTCGGATCGGTGGCGGCCGCGGGCGGGTCGCTGGTGACCGTGAAACTGGTGGTGCTGCTGAGCAGCGTCTCCTCGGCGGCATTCCTCAGCGACCAGGCGATCGTGCAGGCGCCCCTCGGGAGCGGCGTGTTGATCGGGGTCGTGGCGATCAGGCGGTCGCCGTCGATCTCGGTCTCACCGGTGTCCTGCGGCTGGAAGCTGCACGACAGGTTGACGGTGACGACGTCGTCGTCCGCGAGTTCCTGGTCGAACACCAGCTGGATCTGTTCCGGCGACTCGGACAGCGAGGCGCCGTCCTCGGGCGTGATCGACTGCAGCGAGTTCGTTTCCTGGGCGGCGACCGGCGTCCCCACCGCGAGCGCAGCGAGTGCGGCGAGCACGGCGACGACGACGAGGAGCAACGACCTGACGCCGTCCGCGGCGTGTGCGCCGACACGCGAGGGAACAGAGGTTCGGACGCTCACGCCGACCACGGTAGTCACGGTGGGCCGCCTTCACCCGCCATCACGCCCGGACGCTGCCGTCGCGCGGTCGCGACGGCGGCATGCGTCGGATCCCGCCACTCGGCTGCGGAGGGCGGCCGAGCCCGACCGATCACCCACTGAGTAGGCTCGGCTCGATGGCAACCCAGTCCCTCTACCGCCGCTATCGCCCGCGTCGATTCAGCGAACTGAAGGGCCAGGATCATGTGGTTCGAGCGCTCCGCGACGCCGTGATGACGGGTCGCGAGGGGCAGGCGTACCTGTTCTCCGGTCCACGCGGCACCGGCAAGACCACCTCGGCGCGCATCCTGGCCAAGGTCCTGAACTGCGAGAACGTCATCGACGGCGAGCCCTGCTGTGCGTGCGAGTCGTGCCTGTCGGTCGGGCGTGGCACGAGCTACGACGTCCACGAAC
>CAXBAZ010000373.1:0-4772 GCA_963973395.1 uncultured Acidimicrobiaceae bacterium | reverse complement strand
GGCGGGTCGCGACGGTGGAGGTTCGGGGGCGACGTCGACCCTGACGAGTGTGTGCGCGTCGGGACGATCACGATGGACGTGCCCGACGCGCTCGGGGCGTTGAACATCGACGTGATCCTCACCGCCGGCGACATGATCCTGACGAACCACTACTCCACCGCGATCACGCACCTGCCGACCTGAACGGAGCGAACCCGGTTCGCTCCGTTCGGGCGCCGGGCCCGAATCCCACCCCGGGGGAAGTGGCGCCACGCCCTACCATCCACGCCCGTGGCGTCGATCCAGGTGTCGGGGCTCGGGTGGAAGCTCCCGAGCGGTCAGGAGTTGTTCCGCGACATCTCCTTCTCGGTCGGCAACGGTGAGCGGGTGGCGCTCGTCGGCGCCAACGGCGTCGGGAAGTCGTCGCTGCTCCGGATCCTGATCGGCGAGCAGTCGGCCACGGCCGGCACCGTGTCGATCGACGGCCGGCTCGGCGTGATGCGCCAACTCGTCGGGATGGGCGATGCCGACGGCGTCGGACCCGGCACGGTCCGCCAACTGCTCGTCTCCCTGTCGCCGGAGCGCATCAGCGAGGCAGATCGGCGCCTTTCGCTCGCGATGCACCACCTCGAGACCGACCCGATGAAGTACGCGAACGCGCTCGGTGCCTGGGGTGACGTCGGGGGCTACGACATCGAGGTGCAGTGGGACGAGGCGTGCGGGCGAGCCCTCGGCGCCGATCTGGCCGAGGTCGCCGAACGACCGCTGCGGACGTTGAGCGGCGGCGAGCAGAAGCGGCTCGCGCTGGAGTTCCTGCTGCGGGGCGAGGACGACATCCTCGTGCTCGACGAACCCGACAACTTCCTCGACGTGCCCGCCAAACGCTGGTTGGAGCGGCAGCTCGCCGCCACGCGGAAGACCGTCGTCTTCGTCAGCCACGACCGCGAGTTGCTCGCCGCGAGCGCCACGAAGATCGTGACGATCGAGGCATCGGGAGCGTGGTCGCACGGGGGCGGATTCGCCACCTATGCCGAGGCCCGGAAATCGCACGCGGCCAAGCGAGCCCACGACACGGCGCTGTTCGACGACGAGAAGCAGCGGCTCGAGGACTACGTGAAGCTGATGCGGCAGCGTGCTTCGATCAGCGAGGCGTTCGCACCGAAGCTCAAGGCCGCCGAGTCGAAGCTGCGCCAGTTCCTCGAGAAGAACGAACGCCCGCCCGAGCTGCGCGACCAGAAGATCGACGTCCAGCTCCGGGGCGCCCGCACGGGCAAACGTGCGGTCGTCATCGAGCAGTTGGAGGTCGCCGGGCTCACCGAGCCGTTCGACCTCGAACTCTGGTACGGCGAGCGGGTCGCCGTACTCGGCGGGAACGGGGACGGCAAGAGCCACTTCCTCCGGCTGCTGGTCGGCCGGGTCGTGGCGTCTGGGAGCGAACGTGGTGGCGGGGCTGTTCCACCAGACCCACGAGCACCCCGAGTGGGTCGGACGCACCCCGGTCGAGATCCTGCATGATCACGACGTCGTGCTCGCGCCGGCGATGGGCATGCTCCGGCGCTACGAGATCCAGGGATGTGCCCACCAGCCATTCGAGACTCTGAGCGGCGGGCAGCAGGCCCGGTTCCAGATCCTCCTGTTGGAGATCAGCGGCGCCACGCTGCTCCTGCTCGACGAACCGACCGACAACCTCGACCTCGTCTCCGCCGAGGCGCTGGAGATCGGGCTCGCACAGTTCGACGGCACCGTGATCGCGGTGACCCACGACCGCTGGTTCCTGCGCGGCTTCGACCGCTTCGTCGTCTTCGGCGACGACTGCGACGTCACCGACCACCCCACCTGCCCACCCGCCTGGCAGTGACGCGTAACGTTCGGTGTCGGACACCGAGCGTTACGTGTGACACCCGTCGTGCACGATTCGACGATGGGACGACGGCCGAGAACGGATGCCGAAGGCGGCATCCACCACGTGATGAACCGCGGGGTGGATCACCAGCAGATCTTCTTCGCGGATGCTGATCGGGTGGAGTTCGGGCGGCTACTCGGCGAGATCCACGCCAAATGGGGCGTCGAGACCCTCGCCTACTGCCTCATGGACAACCACTACCACCTGGTGCTCCACACACCCGACGGCGGCCTATCGGACGCCATGCAGTACCTCGGCTTGGTGTACACGCGTCATACGAACGACCGGGTCGGCCGCGACGGTCCGATCTGCCGGGGACGGTTCGCATCGATGCTCATCACGACCGACTCGTACCTGCTCCAGGCGACACGCTACGTCCATCGAAACGCCCTGGACCTGCCCGGTGTACGACGGCCCGACGGCTATCGGTGGTCCAGCTACCGCGCGTATCTGGGGCACCGACGGCAGCCGGCCTTCCTGAATACGGAGCCGGTGCTCGCACTCGTCGGCGGTGACCGTCGCACGCTCGCCCGTTTCACCGACGGTGACGACGCAATAGCGCCTCCGGGCGTCGATGAACTCACTCAGCTCGTTCGATTCGCGATCGCTCGCTCCATCGCTTCCTCGCCATGTGGCGCCCACACGAACGTCAGCGAGCGGCTCGTCCTGCTCGGCGTGATCGACCGATTGACGCCCTCTGCGTTCACGCGCGAGGTCGTCGACTCGCTCACATTTCCGACGGCCACGGCTCGACGAATGGCGCTCAAGCGCTCCCGCGACCGAGCGCAGGACCCGGATGTCGATCGGATCATTCGAGCCGTCCTGGAAGAGTGGCCCGCACAGCACGCCGCGTAACGTTCGGTGTCTGACACCGAGCGTTACGTGCGGCTGAGGGACTTGCGGTTCTTGAACTTGGCTTTGAGGTAGTCGGAGTTCATGAGGGCGATCACGTCGATCGAGATCTCCTTCGGACACGCCGCTTCGCACTCGCCGTGGTTGGTGCACGATCCGAAGTGCTCGTCCATCGTCTCGACCATCGCTTCGGCCCGCTGGTAGCGCTCGGCCTGACCCTGCGGGAGCAGGTTGAGGTGGGCCAGCTTGGCCCCCGTGAACAGGTTCGCCGCGCCGTTCGGACACGCGGCCACACATGCGCCGCACCCGATGCACGCGGCGGCGTCCATCGACGCGTCCGCGACGGGCTTGGGGATCGGGATGAGATTCGCGTCGGGTGCACCACCGGTGGCAGCGGTGATGAATCCGCCGACCTCGACGATGCGGTCGAACGGCGCGCGGTCGACCATCAGATCCTTGATGATCGGGAAGGCGCGGGCGCGGAACGGCTCGATCGTGATCACGTCGCCGCTCTCGAACGTGCGCATGTGGAGCTGGCAGGTGGCCGTGCCCTTCTGCGGACCGTGCGCCTGACCGTCGATCATCAGCGAGCAGGTGCCGCAGATGCCCTCGCGGCAGTCGTGGTCGAACACGATCGCTTCCCGACCCGACTCGATCAGCTGCTCGTTCAGGATGTCGAGCATCTCGAGGAACGAGGCTTCGTCGCTGATCTTCTCGATGACGTGGTGCTCGAACTGCCCAGGGGCGTCCGGCCCGTCCTGCCTCCAGATCCTGAGGGTGATGTGCGTCAACGTGTTGCTCATGACTGGTCGCTCCTCGGGTGGGCCGCGTGCCCTGCCGCGTTCACTTGTAGCTCCGGGTCTGGAACTGGACGACTTCGTACTCGAGCGGCTCGCGATGCTCGATGGGGTTGCCCATGTCGCCGCTCCACTCCCAGGCGGTGACGTGGGCGAAGTCGTCGTCGTTGCGGAGGGCCTCGCCCTCCTCGGTCTGGTGCTCGGAGCGGAAGTGGCCGCCGCAACTCTCCTCGCGGACGAGGGCGTCCTTGCACATCAACATGCCGAGTTCGAAGAAGTCGTCGATCCGGGCCACCTTCTCGAGCGTCTGGTTGACGCTCGCCGCGTCGCCGGTCACCTTGACGTCCTTCTTGAACTCATCGTGCAGAGCCGGGATCTCCGACAGCGCCTTCTCGAGTCCGGTCTTGTTCCGGTCCATGCCGCAGTAGTCCCAGATGATCCGCCCGAGCTCACGATGGAAGTGGTCGGGGCTGCGGGTGCCGTTGACGTCGAGGTAACTCTGGAAACGACCGGCGGCCTCGGCCTCGGCCGCCGCGAACGCCTCGTGCGACGTATCGGGGATCGACTTGTTGAGCCACTCGGACAGGTAGGGAGCGATCGTGTACGGCAGCACGAAGTAACCGTCGGACAGCCCTTGCATCAGGGCGGACGCACCGAGCCGGTTGGCGCCGTGGTCGGAGAAGTTCGCCTCGCCGGCGCAGAACAGGCCGGGGATCGTGGTCTGCAGTTCGTAGTCGACCCAGAGGCCACCCATCGTGTAGTGGCTGGCCGGGTAGATCCGCATCGGCGTCTCACGCGGATCCTCCCCGGTGATCCGCTCGTACATCTCGAACAGGTTGCTGTAGCGCTCCCACACGACGTCGAGGCCGAGCCGCGCGATCGCGTCGGCGAAGTCGAGGTACACACCGTTCTTCAGCGGCCCGACGCCCTGCCCGGAGTCGACCGCCCGCTTGGCCGCCCGCGACGACACGTCGCGCGGCGCCAGGTTGCCGAAGCTCGGATAGATGCGTTCGAGGTAGTAGTCGCGCTCGTCCTCGGGCACCTGCGCGGCCGGTCGCGTCTCGTCGGGGTTCTTCGGCACCCAGATGCGACCGTCGTTGCGGAGCGACTCGGACATCAGCGTCAGCTTCGACTGGAAGTCGTCGGCCTGGGGGATGCAGGTCGGGTGGATCTGCGTGTAGCACGGGTTGGCGAACGCGGCGCCACGCCGGTGCGCCCGCCACGCGGCCGTGACGTTGCAG
>CAXBAZ010000372.1:0-4776 GCA_963973395.1 uncultured Acidimicrobiaceae bacterium | reverse complement strand
CTGGATGTGGCCGAGCGCCCTGCGGGCGCCGTCGGGATCGGTCTCCACGATGCGTTCGGCGGCGCCTGCCTGCACGACCATCACGCTCATCCCGTGCGCGACGACGTCATGTAGGTCGCGGGCGATGCGGGCACGCTCCTCGCGCATCGCTTCTCGGGCCAGGAGGTTCCGCTCGGTCTCGGCGCGCACGGCCCGCTGCTCGAGTTCGGCGAGGCGGAGCCGTCGGTCGTGGACGACCTCGCCGGCGATCGCCGCGGTGATGTGGAGTGCGGCGATCCCGATCACCGCCGCGGCCGGCAGGTCGTCCGTCGGGCTGAGCACGCCGAGCACGGCGACCACCGACACACCCACCACCACCGCCCCGACGACCCGCCAGACCCTGACGCGGTCGGCGCCGCCGTGGGCGGTCGCGGCATACACCGCGAGGAGTGTGAACGCGTCGAAGTCGGAGGCGTAGTCGGCGATCCAGAAGGTCACCGTGAACAGCGACACCGCCACCACGCTGCGAAGGGGAGCGCGCCGCCGGTACACGAACGACACCGTCTGGCCGACGACGAGCAGGACCGCGAACACATCTGCCGATCGTTCGGACCCCTCGGGGTCGCCGATCAGGAGACCGGCGAGCGTCAGCGCTCCGACGACGGCGGCGAAGCCGATGTCGAGCGCGAACGGGCGCTCGGAGCCCCAACGGTTGAACCGTGCCGGCATCGCGAGCATCACGGTCTCACGGTATCCCGGCGCGCTCGGTCGGGCGTCGCTCGCAGGGATGATCGACCATCGTCCGCGAGGACGAAACCTGCACCGACGAGGGAACCCTCACCGAGGACGAAACCTGCACCGGTGACAACCGTCGACGAACTCCGGTCGAAAATCGGCGTCGTCTGTTGTCGAGCGGCCCGGCGGGTGCGACGCTGGGGTCATGGCGCTACGCGAGACGAACATCGGGCGGATGCGTGACGGGTTGTTCGACGTGCTCGTGGTCGGTGCCGGGATCAACGGTGCGGTCTCCGCCGCGGCGCTCGCCGGGCGAGGCGCCTCGGTGGCGCTCGTCGACCGGGGCGACTTCGGCAGCTTCACCAGCCAGGAATCGTCCAACCTCGTGTGGGGCGGCTTCAAGTACCTCGAGAACTACGAGCTCCCGCTGGTGTTCGGGCTGTGTCGCTCGCGCAACCGGCTCATGAAGGCGTACCCCGACAACATCAAGGAGATCGGCTTCCTCGCTGCGCTCGACGAGAAGGCCCCGTACCGTCCATGGTTCGCGGCGCTGGGCGCCACCGCCTACTGGGCGATCGGCCTGTTCGGCACCAAGCCGCCGAAGCTGTTCGACGCCGAGGCGATCAAGGCCGAGGAACCGGCGATCGACATCACGTCGGTCCGGGGCGGGATCCAGTACCAGGACGGCTACCTGATCGACAACGACTGTCGCTTCGTGTTCTCGTTCGTCCGGTCGGCGATCGAAGCAGGTGCCACAGCGGCCAACTACGTCGAGCTGGTCTCGGCCGAGCGTGTCACCACGACGCCGGGTGAACGCTGGGTCGCCCGCCTGCGCGACGTCGACTCGGGCGAGGAGTTCACCACCTCGGCCCGCACGATCGTGAACGCGGCCGGTCCCTTCGTCGACGGCCTCAACGATCGCTGGGGCAACCGCACCGACCACCGGATCGTGTACTCGAAGGGCATCCATCTCGTGGTGCCGCGGCTGACGACCACCGAGCACGAGCGCGTGCTGGCGTTCTACGACGACACCGGTCGGCTGTTCTACGTGATCCCGATGGGCCGTCGTTCGGTGATCGGCACCACCGACACCCGGGTCGACACACCGTTCACCGAGGTCGACGACGACGACCGCACCTTCCTGCTCGAACAGATCAACGCCCGGCTCGATCTCGATCATCCGCTGACCGTCGCCGACATCATCGCCGAGCGCTCGGGTGTGCGACCGTTGGTCGTCGCATCGGCCGGCGGCGACCAGACCGACACCGACTGGACGTCGCTCAGTCGCAAGCACGAGGTCGAACGCGACGACGAGCTCGGGATCGTCACGATCTTCGGCGGCAAGCTCACCGACTGTCTCAACGTCGGCGAGGAGGTCGCGGCCGACATCGAGGCGCTCGGCGTCCCGCTCGAGCGCGACCTCGGGAACTGGTTCGGCGAGCCGGCACGGGCGACCCGGGCCGAGTTCTACCGCCAGGCGAAGCTGATGAAGCTCGATCGGTTGCGGACGAAGCCCGACACCGAGCCCCTGTCCGACCGCCTCTGGCGTCGCTACGGACGCAGGGCGTTCGACCTGCTCGAGTCGATCCGTGCCGACCCGGCGATGGGGGAGGACATCATGGGGTCGGCCGACTACCTGCGTGTCGAGCTGTACACCGCGGCCGAGCACGAGATGATCGTGACGCTCGACGACTTCATGCGTCGCCGATCGAAGATCGACCTGGTGGTACACGACGACGACATCCACGATGGGCCCGGCCTGCGTGAGATCGCCCAGATCCTGTTCGGCGACGATGCCGAACGACGCCTCGGTGACTACGTCGCGAACAAGCGGCTGGTCGGCGGCGCCGCCACCTGAACCGCATCAGACGTCACGGCTGTCGTGCACCCGTGCGGGTGCCAGGGGCGTCAACCCGGCCTCGTGGTCGTCGGTCAACTCGGCCTGCACGTCGATGATGAGGTGGGCCGACGCGAGCGTGTAGATGCACAGCTGGCCCTCGTCGAGGTCGACGAGGGCCAGGTTGGTCGCGGTCTGGCCCTCCAGGTGATTGAGGTTCGACGTCGGGACGGCGTCGGTGTCGTCGAAGCTGTCGCACGAACCGACGGTGACGAAGCCGGGGGCCGCCGTCTCGGTGGCCGTGATCGCGATCGCGGCGCCGGGAGCGTCGGTCTCGAGGTCGACCTCGATCACCGTGCGCGCGTCGGGCCGCTCGTCGCACCACGTCTCGGTGCACTCGCGTGTGTCGAGCACGCGGCGGGGCTGTTCGAGTGCCCAGCCGTAGCCCGACTCGGGATCGAGCGCGCCGAGTTCGTCGACGAGCACGTGCGCCTCGGTGAGCGCGTACACGCAACTCCCGTCGCCGCTGCCCTCGATCAGGGCGAGGTTCGATCGTGCCGCGTCGTCGAGGTAGTTGAGGTTCGAGAACGTCTGTCCGTCGCCGACGCCGTCGCATGCACCGGCCTGGAGGAACCCGGGGCCGCTGCCGTCGACCACTGCGAGGTTGGCGATCCGGGGACGATCGTCCTCGGTGGGCACCGCGTGGACCGAGCCGTCGGGCACGGGCCCGGTCCGGCACTCCTGGACCGGCCGGCAGCTGCCGTCGGTCCGGGTGTCGGTCAGTCGGGTGGGGACCGACGGGTCGAACCAGAGCGGTTCGCCGTCGGCGCCGATGTAGCCGAGCACGTCGACGATGCTGTGGACGTCGATCGACCGGTACACACAGAACCGCCCGTCGGCGTCGACCGGGACGACGGCCATGACGGCGCGGGAGTCGCCGGCCGAGAACGTGAGGGCCGAGGTCGTGCGGTCGCCACGGCGGGGTTCGCAGTCCTCGGTCGTCAGGAACCCCGGGCCGGCCGCCTCGGTCGCGGTGAGGTTGACCATGACGGCGGTCGCACCCTCGGGCGCGCCGGTGTCGATCGGGAGGCGCCAGCCGGCTTCGGGGCGTCCGGACCGATTGCACGCGTCGCGTTCGTCACCGTCGCGGTCGATCACGTCGAAGCACGTCGACAAGGGGTCGTTGCCCAGGTTGAACGCGGCGATCGCGTGGGCCTGCTCCACCGTGCCGCGGAACTCGAAGTGGGGCGGGTCGCGATACACGACATCACGCCCGGTCTCCGTGTCGGCGCATCCGCTGTTCCAGCCGTAGCCGCCCCAGTAGAGGCCCCATTTCTCGGCCGTCTCGATGACCCACTTCGGCATGTCGGTCACCATCGGGGTCAGGCACGCCGTCGCACCGTCCTCGCCCGAGTAGCTGCGGATCGGGTTGGTGCCGGCGTTCATGTCGATCGCCAGACCCCACGCGTGGTTCGACAGGTCGTCGGGATCCCCCGACGGGCAGCTCCAGCCACCGTTGCCGCTCGTGCACCGGAATCCGTAGCCGCTCGCGTCTCGGACGCGGTAGCCGTTCGCGGCGATCTCCCGCAGGAATCCTTCGAACAGTGCTCGGACCTCGACGTGGGTCTCGAGCCGGCCCGGCCCGAGCGTGGCGACGGTGTCGGTGTTGGCTTCGATCCGCTCGGCCTCCCACTGTTCGAGCGCCTCCGAACCGTTGTACCGGTAGCCGTTCCACTCCCATCCCTCGCCGACACCCGGTGCGGGCGGTTGGCCCCAGCCGGTGGAGGCCGGGTCGTGGTAGAACGCGACGAGACAGTGGGCGACGTCGCCCGAGTCGGCCTCGGCCTCGGTGCACCGCGGCGGCGTCGACGGCAGCACCCACGGGGTGTCGTCGAGAGCCTCGGTCGTACTGGGCGCGCTGGCGACGAGGGTCGAGCCGAGCAGCGTCGTGGTGATCAGGATGGTGCGGAACATGGGTGACAGTTCTTCGTGTACGTCTCGTGTCGTTCGTCGGGTCGGGTCGTGTCGTGGCGGCGTTGCCGGTGGCCGACGGCGGTTCGTAACGCAACCGTAACATCAGTCGGCATCACCAGTGTCTCGGCAGATCTCGGCGGGGGCTTGAGCGCGCGGTCCACCTGCCTGTTCCCCCGTTGACCGCCCGGTGCCCGCAGCGCCGTGGATCGTGCACCCCATCGGTAGGGTCGGAGCGGTGATCCGCGATCACC
>CAXBAZ010000371.1:0-4795 GCA_963973395.1 uncultured Acidimicrobiaceae bacterium | reverse complement strand
TGGCGGTGTGGTCACGGACGGGGTCGTCGACGGCGCCGACGGCGTGGCTACCGCTGCGGGGAGCGTCGTCCCGGAGGCGAGGGGGTGTGTCGTTCGACATGCAGGTCTGTTCTATCACGAACGACGGAAATCCAACACCGCGGCCACGTCGTCGAGCGCCTCGTCGAGCACGTCGAGTCGCTCGTCGAGGCCGGGCGCGGCCAGCATCCGGTACCGGTCGGACGGTCCGAGCGGTGCCAACGAGCCGAGGTGGTAGACGGCGAGCAGCGGGTCGTCGCTGATGTCGGTCGGCGGTGGTGTCACGTCGCCGAGTTCGGCCGCGACCGCGTTCAGTTCCTCCATCCGTTCGCGTGTGCGCCGGACGCGCTGCGCGAGGCCCTCCGGGTCGGTCGCAGGGCGGGGATCGACCCACGGATCGACGTCCGCGATCGGGTACGGATCATCGGGCAGCCAGGCGTTGACGCGCAGGCGCTCGGTGCCGACCGCGGCGAGCACGTATCGCCCGTCGGGCGTGGCCTGCATGTCGATGATCCGGGCGCTCGTGGCCACGGTCGCCCGCTCGTCGCCACCACCGGCCTCGCGGCCCTTCGTGATCAGTACCACACCGAACTCGGGCGGATGTTCGTCGTCGGCGAGGATCTCGCGGAACATCTGGAGGTATCGCTCCTCGAACACGTTCAGTGGCATGACGCCGCCCGGCAACAGGACGGTGCCGAGCGGGAACATCGGCATCACACCCATGCGGTCACGATAGGTCGGCGGCCCCGGCCCGTGAGGTCACCGGTGCGAACCGCTCCGGCTCGGGTTCGACGACGATCGGGTACTCGTCGATCAGGGCCACCAACCGCTTCCAGATCGGTTCGTAGACCGTGGGGTCGTCGACCTCGGGACCGTTGAGCACCAGCGAGAAGTCGACATCCTGACGGTCGGCACCCGGCTGGGTGCCCGACAGCGCCTTCACGTCGGTCAACGTGCCGGTCTTGGCGCGCAGCCGGCCTTCGGCCTCGGTTCCGAGCAACTGGGGTGCGAGTGTGCCATCGCGACCGGCCACCGGCAGCAACGGTGTGAGTTCGTCGGCGACGGGTGCGTCGGCCAGCAACGCCGTGAGCGCAACGCAGCTGGTGCGATTCGACCGGCTGAGACCCGAGCCGTCGTGGAACTCGACGCCGTCGAGGGGCACGCCCCACCGGGTCAGCGTCGACCGAATCGTGTCGAGCCCGGCTTGGCGGGTCCCGGCACCGGCGGCGACATGACCGATCTCCTTGACCAGCATCTCGGCGGTGTTGTTGTCGCTCGTGTGCAGCATCTCGACGAGGATCTCGGTCAAGGGCTCCGACTCGATGAACGCCAGCGTCGTCAGTTCGACGTCGGCCGGGCGGGCGTCGTTGGCGGCTGCACCGGTGATCGTGATGCCCCTCGCGGTCAACAGGTCGACGAAGACCCGGGCGGCGCTACGGCTCGGGTCGAGTCCGTAGTTGCCGTTCTCGACGAGGCCGTCGTTGACGAGGAGCGCGTCGTACGGGCCGCCGTCGAGGTTGGTGATCTCGTCACCCCACGACGGCGCCCGGAACTCGTCGTCGTAGCGGCTCCCGTCCCCGACGATGTCGCCGTCGATCGTGGTGACCCCGAGCGTGACCAACCGGTCGGCCAACCCCTCGAGCGACGTCGTGTTGAACGCCGGGTAGCGCAACGGGTCGGGTACGTCGGCGGTGCGCAGCACCGGGTCGCCACCACCGACGAGGTACACGTCACCGGGCACCGTTCCGCCGACGGGTCGGGGGGACTGGAGCTCGGTCCGGAATCGATGATCGGCACCGAGCACGTCGAGCGCCACGGCGGCGACGAACAGCTTCTGATTGCTCGCCGGGATGAGACCGCCGGGCGATCCGAGTTCGACCACGACCTCGTCGTCGTCGACGATCCGCAGACACGACTGGTCACCGACGTCGTCGGTGACCAGGCCCACGCGGTCGGCGAACGCCGCATCGGACGCGGCCGTGGCCACACGTTCGGCGAGCGGCGTCGGGTGGCGCCGCAGCGACAGCAGATCGGTCGCCAGCTCCGGCGGCGGCTCGCTCGGGACCGTGGTCGTCGTGGTCGTGGTCGGTGGTGGCACGTTCGCGTCCGCGTACTGCCACACGCCTGCCAGGACGATCGCGGGGACCGATGCGAGCGCGGCGAGGCCTGCGATTGACACCGCTCGTCGACGGTCCGTCATCGTGCGTTCCGGGTCATCGCGGGCCGAGCGCCGCCGGAGCGGCCACGGCGGGGAACGAGTTCAGCGCGGTCACCAGCTCGCCCCACACCGGTCGGTACTCGCTCTGATCGGAGATCGTCGGTCCGTTGAGGAGCAGCACGTACTCGATCGCTCCCCCGCCATCGACGGGCAGGAACCCGGCCAGCGCCTTCACGGCGGGCGGGTCCTCGTCGATCGGGAAGTTGTTGAGGGTGCCGGTCTTCCCGCGGAGTCGACCGGCGAGCGGCGTGTCACCGAAGACGTCGGCCAGCGTGCCCGACTCTCCGGCCACGGCGAGGCCCTGGCCGGTCGCGCTGTCGGACCCCACGTGCTGCAACACCCCCAGCAGCGTCGTGCACGTGGTGCGGTTGTCCAGGCTCAGGCCACTGCCGTCACCGAGCTCGAGGCCGGTCACGTCGACACCCCACTCGGCGATGGTGGTGCCGATGACCTGGAGTCCGGCGATGCGGGTGCCGGCCCCCGTCGCGGCGAATCCGATCTCCTTCACCATCAGCTCGGCGGTGTTGTTGTCGCTGTTGGTCAGCATTTCCGCAATGATCGCAGCCAGCGGCCGGGAATCGACCGCGGCCAGTTCGTCGGAGCCCTCGGGCGCGACACCCGTCGAGGCGCCGCCGGTGACGACGATGCCCTGTTCGGCGAGGATCCGCACGAACTCGCGGGCGCCGGCTTCGTTCGGGTCCGACCCCCGCTGGTCGTCGCCGCGTACCCGTGCGTCGTTGACCAGCAGCGCGTCGTACGGGCCGGCCTCCAGGCCGGCGACCCCGGCACCCCAGCCCGGGGCGTAGAACTCGTCGTCGTAGCGGCTCCCGTCCCCGCGCACGACGCCGGCGATCTGGGTGACTCCGGCCTCGACGAGCTGGCGTGCCAGATCGTCGAGCGACGTGGCGTTGAAGACCGGCAGCCGATCGAGTTCGGAATCCTCGTACCACTCGCCCGACAGCAGTGGGTCGCCGCCGCCGACGAGGAACACGTCCCCGGTGATGACGCCGTCGGAGGGAGTCGGCCCCACGACCCGGGTCGTGTACACGAAGTCGGAGCCGAGCACCTGCTCGGCGACCGCGGCCACCAGGATCTTCTGGTTGCTGGCGGGGATCACCACGACATCGGGGTTCCGTTCACCGACCATGGTGCCGTCGAGTGAGACGGCCGTGCACGATCGATCGCCGACACTGCCGAGGAGCGGTTGGACGGCGGTGCGGAATGCGTCGAGATTCAGGTCGCGCGACAGCACGGTCGCCGATCGGCGGAGCGACAGGAGTTGCGTCGACAAGGCCAGCCGCGGCTCGGGCGCGGGCTCGGTCACCGCGTCCGCCGGGACGGCGTCGGCCGCGACCTCGGCCCGGTTGCTCGCCCAGCTCCAGAGGCCCCAGAGCAGGACGGCCGGGATCGCGGCCAGCATCGTGAGGACCGCCAGCGGGTGGATGCCGGTGTGGGTGCCGGCACGGCGGCGGGGGGTCACGTGGTGCGTCGCTCCTGGGAGCGAGCTCGACGGTACATCGCACCCAGCGCCGCCACCGCTCGATCACCACTCGGGTACGTCACCACCCCCATCTCGCGCAGGGCGGCCGGGCCCGGGTTGTCGGGGTCGGCCACGGCGAGTTCGGTGGCGGCGAGGATCGGCTTGCCCGTGCGGCGGCCGATCTCGACGGCGGCCTCGGCGAACCGGCGGTCCTGGCGTTCGTGGTACTCGACGATGCGTTCGAGGCCGTGGTCGGGATAGAACCGGCCCTCGCGCATCAGGCGCGCCTGGTTCGACTGGATGCCGACGCCGATGTACACGATCGCGTCGACCGACGGATGTTCGGCGATCAGGCCCAGCACCGTCGGAATGGTGTCGCGCGTCTCGCCCCCGGCGCAGTCGACCGGGTTGTTCCTGCTCCAACGCGCCGGGAGGTGCTCGTCGATCGCAGCGAGCAGATCGTCGGGCAGCTCGAGCAGCACGAGGTCACGATCGCGCGTGACCGCGTCGGCCGTGACGACACCCCAGCCGCCGGCGGTCGTCAGCACGACGACGTTCGGCCCGGCCGGCAACGGTTGGGTGGCGAACGTGGCTGCGAACTCGAACGCCTCCTCGACGCTCGCCGCTCGGGTGACGCCGTTGGCTCGACAGGCGCCGTCGAAGACCTTGTCGTCGGCCGCGAGCGCGCCCGTGTGACTGGCCGCAGCCCGTGCCCCACCGGCGGTCGCTCCGCCCTTGAGCAGCACGAGCGGCTGACGACGGGCAGCGGCACCGAGGCGGCGCATCAGACCTTCGCCGTCGGTGATGCCCTCGATGTAGGCGAGGCCCACCGACGTCGCCGGATCGTCGGCGTAGAAGTCGAGGTAGTCGGCGACTCCCACCGCAGCGGCGTTGCCGGCCGACACCGCTCGGCTGATGCCGACGCCCGTCGAGCGCGACAGGTTGAGGAAGCTCGACACGAAGTTGCCCGACTGGCTGGCGACGCCGATCGTGCCGGCGGGCGGGTAGGGCGCGACGATTTGCGCACAGAGACTCGCCGGGGTCGACACCACACCTTGCCCGTTGGGGCCGGCGAGCAG
>CAXBAZ010000370.1:0-4800 GCA_963973395.1 uncultured Acidimicrobiaceae bacterium | reverse complement strand
CCACGATCGAGGGTCTGGCCGACGCCGACCGGTGGGCCACCTCCTTCTGCGACCGGGGTGGAAGCCAGTGCGGGTTCTGCACGCCCGGCATCGTGATGCGGGCGGCAGCGATGCCCGAGCAGAAGCGTTCCTCGCCGGACGCGGTCCGTCAGGCGATGCTCGCCCACCTGTGTCGATGCACCGGTTGGCAACCGATCGTCGAGTCCATCGTGCACGTGCATGAACCCGTCCGGGTCGACCGTGGCGGGGGCGATGGTCGCCGTCCGGTCGGCCGACGGTTCGTGGGTGGTCGGCGAGTCCCTGCACGACGCCCGTCGCGCGAGCGGCAAGGTGCAGGGGCGGCGCACGACGGCACCGTTGAGCTGGCCGCTCGAGCTCCCGGCCGGCGACTGGGTCCGAACACTGCGCACGACGTGGGTGGAGCCGGGCTATCTGGAACCGGACGCCTCGTGGTGCGAGCCCGGCGGCGAGCCGATGAGTGCGCACGGCAACGGTGGCGCCTTCGGCGGAAAGCAGGATGGCCGGCTCGCCTCGGTCGCCCGGCGCCTGGCCGATGAGCACGGGCGGGCGGTCCGGGTGCTCAGCACCCGGGAGGACGTCGTGCTGACCGGGCCCAAACGCCCACCGATCGCGGCCGGCATCCGTTCCGACGGCACCGGCGTCGTGCACGTGGCACGGTGCGACGCGGTCGCCGACCGGATCCGCTCGGTCGCGGCCGGTCTCGAGGTCGTCGAGTTCGACGTCGTCGGCCCCCCGACCTCCAGCGATCTGCGGGGAGCCGGATGGGTCGAGGCGGCCGTGCTGCTCGCCTCCCTGCAAGCGGGACCCGACTTTTCCGTCCGGTCCCCCGACGGAGCTCGGGCAACGGCGCAGATCGACGACGACGGAACGATCCACGTCACCGTGTCGTGTGGGGCCGTGCTCGACGAGGTCGTGCTCCACAGCTACTGCGTCGGCGCCGCCCACATGGGGTTGAGCTGGGTGACGTCCGAGGGGCTGTCGGTCGACGACGACGGTGTGCCGCACGACCTGACGATCCGCTCGTTCGGCATCCTCCGGGCGGTCGACACCCCGCCGATCGACGTCGAGATCGACGATGCCGACGGCGAACCGGTCAACGGCAGCGACGCGGTGTTCGCCGCCGTGGCGGCGGCAGCCTGGGCGCGGTCGGGGTGGGCGCCACACTGGCCGACGGCGCACTGACCGGCCCGCTTTCCGGCGCCGCTCGTGGGGCGGGCTACCGTCGGCCTGATGAGCAAGCCACTCGGTCCCTACACGCCCGCCGTCCGCGCCGGCGACTTCATCTTCGTCTCCGGTCAGCTCGGCATGTCCGACGGCGAACTCGCGAGCGGCGTGGCGGCCCAGACCGCGCAGGCCGTCGTGAATCTGGCCGGTCAGCTCGAGAGCATGGGGGCGTCACTCGACGACGTCGTGAAGACGACGTGCTTCCTCGTCGACATGGACGCCTTCGCCACGTTCAACGAGGCGTACATCGGCGGGTTCGGTTCACATCGCCCGGCGCGATCGACGATCGCTGTGCGTGAACTTCCGATGGGTGCGGTCGTCGAGATCGAAGCCGTCGCCCACCGCCCCGTCGACTGATCGGACGCGCCGCCTCGTCACGTTCGGTGTCGGCCCGACACCGAACGTGACGCGCGGGACGTCAGGCGTCGACGCGGTCGGCGGCCGGCGACACCAGCTGCACGTCGAGTTCGAGGATCACCTTGTCGGAAATCATCACCTTGTCGCCACCGAGCGGCATGTTGAACTCGATTCCGAAGTCCTTGCGCGACAGCTCGCCCGTGGCGGTGAAGCCGGCGCGCGTCGTCTGGTCGGTCGGGAGTTCCGTCGTGCCGAAGAACTCGACGTCGAGTTCGACCGGGCGCGTGACGCCGTTGATCGTGAGTTCGCCGGCCAGGGTGTAGTCCTCCTCTTGGCCGGTGACGCTCGTCGACCGGAACTTCATCGTCGGGTTCGCCTCGGCGTTGAAGAAGTCGCTCGACAGCAGGTGGCCGTCGCGGTCGGCGTTGCCGGTCGCGACGCTGTCGAGGGCGATGTCGGCCTCGACCCTGGTGGCGTGCACGTCGTCGGAGATCTCGACCGATCCCGAGACGTCGCCGAAGCGGCCGCGAACCTTGGCGAGACCGAGATGGCGGACGGTGAAGCCCACGTCGGTGTGCACGGGGTCGATGGTCCAACGGCCGGAGGTGAGGGGAAGATTGTTGCTCATGCAAGTAAAGCTATCACGCAAACATTGCTGACGCAACTAACGTCGCCGATCATCCACCAGGAGTTCCGGGTCGACTTCTGCGGCGCGATCACCGCGGCTACGCTTCGATCATGGCCGGAGCCATTGCGATCGTCGTCGTCCTGCTGATCTTTCCCACCCTCGTGCTGATGAGCGGCGGGATCGCTTCGGCGATCGTCGGGTTCGTCCTGCAACGCGACGGCGAGATCCGCCACGACGGCAGCGAACTGCTCGACCTCGACGACTGAGCGGTCGACGCCCCCAGCGGCTTCGAGCACCTCGTACTCCTGACCGGCGGGCGGCCGCCGTCCCTGCGGCCCGCCAAGCGCCGTACGCGTCGATGGGTGCGGAACAGCACGTTCGCGGGTCGATCTGACACACTCGGACCATGCATCGGCACGACGCCTCGATGGAGCTGCTGACGGAGGCGATCGTCCGCTATTCGATCGACCGGATCCGGCTCGACCCGCCACCGCTCGACGGCCCGCGCAACCCCGACGAGCTGTTCGAGATGGCCGGCCGCACCATCACCGAGGGAGGCCTGGGGGGCCTGGAGGCGCTTCGGATCTTCGGGGAGGTGCTGGCACCGGCGTGTATCTCCGTCGACCACCGCCGATTCCTGTCGTTCGTGCCGGCAGCGCCGACCGAGGCTGCGATCCTGTTCGATCTCGTCGTCGGTGCGTCGAGCATCTATGCCGGCTCCTGGCTGGAAGGGGGCGGGGCGGTCTACGCCGAGAACGAGGCCCTTCGGTGGATCGCCGACCTGGCGGGGCTCCCGGCCGAGGCCGGTGGTGTCTTCGTGTCCGGTGGCACCGCCGGCAACCTGAGCGCACTGATCGCGGCGCGCTGGAAGTGGCGATACGACGCCGACGGCGCCCTCGACCGTGTGCGCGGACTGGTGATGGCCTCGAACGGTGCCCACTCGTCGATCGCGCAGGCCGGTCAGGCCATGGATGCCGACGTCGTCAAGGTGCCCGCCGACGAGGCCGGCCGGATGCACGGTGGGGCTCTCCGGGCCGCGATCGACGATCTCGAGCCCGCCGACCGGTCACGTCTGTTCGCCGTGATCGCGACGAGCGGCACCACGAACGCCGGTGTCGTCGACGACCTCGCCGGCATCGCCGAGGTCTGCAGCGACGCGGCGGTGTGGTTCCACGTCGACGGCGCCTATGGCGGGGCGGCGCTCGCCGCTCCGAGCGTGCGGGCGAAGTTCGTCGGGGTGGAACTCGCCGACAGCTTCATCGTCGATCCCCACAAGTGGCTGTTCGCCCCGTTCGACTGTTGCGCCCTCCTCTACCGCGACCCGCGTATCGCTCGGGCGGCGCACACGCAGAAGGCCGAGTACCTGGAGGTCCTGCAGGAGGACGACGACTGGAACGCGAGCGACTACGCGCATCACCTCTCGCGTCGAGCGCGAGGTCTGCCGCTGTGGTTCAGCCTCGCGACCCACGGCACCGACGCGTACCGTGACGCGGTCGAGGCCACGTTGCAGGTCGCCCATGCCGGCGCCGAGCTGATCCGAGGGAGCGAACACTGTGAGCTCGTCGTCGAACCGGAGCTGTCGGTGGTCGTGTTCCGTCGCCTGGGCTGGACCCATGACCGGTACCACGCGTGGAGCCAGCAGCAGCTCGCCGACGAGGAGTCGTTCGTCGTCCCGACCACGTGGGCCGGTGAGAGCGTGCTGCGCTACTGCGTCGTGAACCCCCTCACGACGATCGACGACATCGCCGCGATCCTCGATTCGCTGCGCTGATCAGCGGCGATCCCCGCTGGTCGCAACGGTGCGTCCCGAATCGGCCGCCCGCTCGAACGTGTCGTCGACGAGCACGACCTCGCGACCCGAGCGGTCGAGCAGCGACGCCGCAATGCTCGCTCGGTACCCGCTCGCGCAGTGAACGGCAAGCGGCGCCTCCGGCAGCTCGCCCACCCGGTGCAGCAGCTCGGGGAGCGGCAGGTGGAGCGACCCCTCGACGTGACCGTCGGCGCGCTCGCCGGCGAGGCGGACGTCGAGCACTGCGAGTTCGGGCTCGGCGGCGAGCTCTGCGAACGTGATCGCCCTGTACGACGAACGGTCGGTGTCGGGTGCCCATCGTTCGATCCCACCGGCGGCCCCGCCGGCCGGCCGGTCGATACCGACCCTCACGAGCTGGCGCTGGGCCTCGGCGATGTGATCCGGCTCGTCGGCGAGCAGCGTGATCGGCATGCCCCAGGGCAGGAGCCAGGCGAGATATGTGGAGAACGCGTCGGCCAGCTCGACACCGACCGTGCCGGCCACGTGGGCCGCGGCGAAGGTGCGCCGGGGTCGGAGGTCGACGACCCACTCGCCACGGTGGATGCGGCGTGCCAGCTCGACCGGATCGATCTCGGCCGGCGGTGAGAGGTCGACGGCGACACCGCCGGCGAGGTTGAGCGGACCCATGTGGGCGTAGTAGCGGGGATAGGCGTCGAGCCCGGCGAGGAGCCGATCGACGAAAGCGTCCTCGTCGGTGGCGGTGAGGGCGAGGTTGACCTCACGCTCGGTGCCGATCGTGCCGTCGGACTCCTCGTCGCTC
>CAXBAZ010000369.1:0-4830 GCA_963973395.1 uncultured Acidimicrobiaceae bacterium | reverse complement strand
TGTCGCAGCTTGACGATCACGTTCTTCATCGTGTCGGCGGCGGTCCACGGTCCGGCGGAGCGTGCGAACTCGTCGTGCGCGTTCAGGTGGTCGACGAGCGTCTGGATCGTCGGCGTGTTCGGCGTGTCGACGACCGTGGCCGGGTAAGCGTCGTCGAACGGCACCGCATCGGGCACGGGGACCCGCACGGCCTCCACGTTCGCGGCGTAGTCGCACGCGGTGCAGCGCACGTACGTGTCCTCGCCGACCTCGGCCGGCGCCAGGAACTCCTCGGACGCCGAGCCGCCCATCGCCCCGGACATCGCCGAGACGATCACGATCGGCAGGCCGAGCCGTTCGAACGTCTTGATGTAGGCGTCACGGTGGGCCTGGTACGAGTGCGCGAACGACGCGTCGTCGATGTCGAAGCTGTACGAATCCTTCATCACGAACTCGCGGCCCCGCAGCAGGCCGGCACGGGGCCGGGCCTCGTCGCGGTACTTCGTCTGGATCTGGTAGATCGACAACGGCAGATCCTTGTAGGACGCGATCAGATCCTTGACGACCAGCGTGAACATCTCCTCGTGGGTCGGCGCGAGGAGGAAGTCGTTGCCGTGACGGTCCTGCAGGCGGAACAGGTTGTCGCCGTACTCGACGTACCGACCGGTCGCTTCGTACGGCTCTCGCGGCAGCAGGGCGGGGAAGTGCACCTCCTGGAACCCGGCGGCGTCCATCTCCTCCCGGACGATCCGTTCGACGTTGCGGTAGACGATCCAGCCGAGCGGCAGCCACGTGAACCCACCTGGCGCAGCGCGCCGGATGTAGCCGGCGCGGACGAGCAGGCGATGCGACGGCACCTCGGCGTCGGAAGGATCGTCACGCAGCGTCTTGAGGAACAGTTTCGACATCCGGAGCACCCAGCGACGATACCTGTCATCGGGTCGGCGGGCGGCGTGCGAACGGAGCGAACCAGGTTCGCTCCGTTCACGACATCGCCGACGAGGGCGGGCTGGCGCCGCGCTCGTTGGCCCGAAGGTTCGAACAGGAACTCGGGATGACATGGCGGGCCGCCCTGCGGCGGCTACGCGTGCTGCGAGCGATCGAACAGCTCGCCGGGACCGACCGTTCGGTGACCCAGATCGCCATGGACGTCGGCTACTCGTCGCTCTCGGCGTTCCAGTCCGCGTTCCGCGATCTCATCGGCGACACCCCGTCCGACTATCGATCCGGCTTCGCACCATGACGTGCTGCGGGCGCGGCGCGATCGGTCCCACGGCGAGCGCGCCGGCGCCGGATCACGGGGGAGCCGCTCGGCCCTCGAATGTCCACCCGAGGATCCTCGGTTCGGACTCGGTGTAGTAGGTGGCGAGTTCGATGAGGTGCATGCCGCCTGCTTCGATGGCCGATCGGATGTCGCGGTCGAGGTGGCATCCGCACGCGACGCGCGACCACACCGGGTCGATTCGATGCTGCCAGCGGCGCACGCCCACTTCGTCACTGCGGCCGTGCTCCACGAAGTGCAACTCACCGCCCGGTCGCAGCACGCGGGCGATCTCGGCCACCGCGAGGTGAGCATCGTCGATGCTGCACAGGTTCCAGGTGCAGAGCACCGAGTCGACGCTGCGGTCGCGGAGGGGAAGCGTTCGTGCCTCGCGTCCGAGTCGCTCGACCGGCACACCGCACGTGGCGATCCGACCTGCGGCCAGCTCCCAGGAACGGTCGAGCGGATCGACCGCGTACACACGCTCGACGGCGCTCGGAAGATGCGGCAGATTGAGGCCGGAACCGAAGCCGATCTCCAGCACGTCGCCGGCCAGCGGCGCGCACACCCGCTCGCGGATGAGGTGCGCCTCGTCGGTGTCCATGATCCGGTCGAGGATCATCGGGTTGACACGTCGACGCCACCAGCCGAGTCGGACCGGGCTCATGTCGGCACGATCGGTCGGATGTGGGATGCAGCTCATCGGGTCGACTCCCCGTCGTGGGCCGGTGTGAGGAACTTGAGCACCGCGTCGGCGACCGCCTCCGGTTGTTCGACACCGAGGTCGTGCCCGCCGTCGCGGACGACGACCGTCCGGACGTCGGTGAACCGTCGGGCGAAGGCACACATCTGATCGGGTGTCGTGAGCGGGCTGTGCTCACCCCGGACCAGCAGGGTCGAACACGCGACCGTATCGGCGGCGGCCCTCAACTCGTCCGGGCTGACCCCGGCCGCGAACGAGCGCAGGCCGACGGCGTCGAAACCCCACCGGCACCGTCCGTCGGCACCGGTGACGAGGGCGTGGGCCACGTAGTTGCGGAGCAGGTCGGTCCGCGCGAGCACGTTGCCGGCCTGCCATTCGGCGACGGCGTCGTCGATGCTCGCGTAGGACGCCGCTGCCATCGCGTCGAACATCGCCGGCATGTGGGCGCCGAAATCAGTCGCGAGGCTCTCGGGCACGATGTCGATCAGCACGATCCGATCGACGAGATCGGGTCGTCGAGCCGCAACGAGGAGGGTCACCATGGCGCCCATCGAGTGACCGACGATCGGCACGGGCGCCACCTGGAGGTGCTCGATGAGCGCGATCGCGTCGTCGGCCATGTCGTCCAACCGATAGCTGCGCGTCCATTCGGAGCGGCCGTGACCGCGCTGATCGACGGCGACGACCGAGTGTCGTTCACCGACGCGATCGATGAGCACGTCCCAGTCGCGTCGGTGTCCCATGATGCCGTGCAGGAACACGACCGGCGGGGCATGGATCGCACCGACTTCTCGCACGTGCAGTCGTATGCCGCCGACGACCACGTCGTGCTCGTCGATCCGGCGGCGGGTGCTGCGAACGGTTTCCATGATGCTCCTCTCGAGTGCAGACCAACTAGTCCGTCTGTAGCGTACAAACCGACTAGTTGGTCGGTCAAGTGGTATCTTGTCCGGATGCCACGTGCGACGCCGGTGCGCGACCGGATCCTCGACGCCGCCCACGACCTCGTGCTGAGACACGGCTTCAGTGCGACCACCGTCGATGCCGTGCTCGCTGCGGCAAACGCTTCGAAGGGCGCGTTCTTCCACCACTTCCCGTCGAAGCGAGCTCTCGGGTACGCCCTCGTCGAGCGCTACGCGGCTGCCGATCGCGACGTTCTCGACGCGTTCATGGTCGCCGCCGAGGCGCGCACCGACGACCCCGCCGAACAGGTCATCGAGTTCGTGCGTGGCTTCGAGGACGCTGCGGACGACCTGGCGCTGTCACAACCTGGTTGCCTCTTCGTCTCGTTCGTCTACGAACAGGTGCCCGACGTCGACGACGTCCGACCTCTGATCGTGGACTCGATCGAGCACTGGCGATCACGAATCGTCGACAAGCTCGTGGGCGCCCGCCAGTCGGGGCGTCTGCCCGACGACGTCGATCTCGATGCGCTCGCCGACCACGTCTTCACGACGTTCGAGGGTGCGTTCATCCTCGCCCGCGCCACCGACGAGCCCGCACACGTGCGTGCCCAGCTCGGTCAACTCCGCCGCTATCTCGAGCTGCTGCTCGATTCGAACGTGTAGCAGCTCTCGAGACCGCTTCGGAGTCGCGGACCGGCCGGCTGTCATCCGAGCTTCGAGAGGTGTGCGTCGAGCTGGTCGAGCATCGCGGTGTAGCCATGGCGAGATCCGTCGATGGGTCCGTCGCCGGCCGCCGAGGTCACCTGGTCGGTGATCGTCAGCACGCCCCCGCCTCCGTCGGCGGGGGTGATGGCCCAGGTCACCAGTGACATCGCCAGGAGGTCGCCGGCGGTCGTCACGAGTCGCTCGTCGAACACGATCACCTCGTCGTCGACGATGTACTCGTAGCGCGTCGTGCCGGCGAAGCCGGGCGAGTCCCTCAGTCCGCAGATGAAGTGATCGACGCCGCCGACCACGAAGTCGTGCGACTCGAAGACCACGATCTCCTCGGCGGACGGTGCGCTCCAGATCACACGTTGGTCGATGTCGGCGTAGGCGGCGAACACGACCTGTGGTGGCTGCCGCAGGATCCGTTCGAAACGGAGTGTGTCGTGGACGATGGCGTTGCTCATTGCGTCTGGCCTCCTGGGCGACGGTTCGGTGGGTCTCTCTGGTCGAGAAGTTGCTCGAGCCGGTCGAGGCGCCGGTTCCACGACAGCCGGCGCTCGATCAGCCAGGCCTCCGCGCGCCGGAACGTCTCCTGTTCGAGCGAGCAGGTCCGGTGACGACCTTCCTTGGTCGACGAGATCAGCGCGGCGTGTTCGAGGATCCGGACGTGCTGGGTGACCGCGGACAAGCTGATGTCGAACGGTTCGGCCAGGGCGGTCACGGTGGCTGGACCTGCGTCGAGTTGCTCGAGCATGGCGCGGCGCGTCGGGTCGGCCAGCGCCCGGAACACCTTGTCGACGTCATACTGAACCATGGTCTTCAGTATTGTCGAGTCATGTCGGTGAAGTCAACTCTTCAGTGTTGGCGACCGGATCGTGACCCGCAGAGGATTCGTTCTGCCCACGGCAGAACGGCGAGTGGCTCGCGCCACCCGTCACCACCATGAGGGCATGACCGTCAGTCCCGCCCGACCGCTGTCCGACCGATTGCTCGACGCCCGGATCCTGATGCTGGCCGACGAGGTGTCGGACGAGTCGGCGCATCGTCTGATCACCGAACTCCTCGCGCTGTCGGCCGACGACCCAGACTCCGACATCTGCCTCTTCGTCAACTCGCCGGGCGGATCGGTGCTCGCCGGTCTCGCGGTGTACGACGTGATGCAGCTGATCCCGAACGACGTCGTCACCGTGGCCACAGGGCTCGCCGCCAGCATGGGGCAGGTACTGCTGTGCGCCGGCGCGGCGGGGAAGCGGTTCGCCCTCCCGAACGCCCAG
>CAXBAZ010000368.1:0-4832 GCA_963973395.1 uncultured Acidimicrobiaceae bacterium | reverse complement strand
TCGACGAGCGCCGATTGACGGTCTCGGTGTCGCCCGCACCGGCCTGACCCCCGGCTCGGGCGCGTCCAGGACGTCCCTCCCGCATTTTGCGCAGACTTGACAGCGCCTTGGCGGGAGACGAACGTCCGATCCGGCAGGATGTCGATGTTTCCTTCCGCTCGCCGTCTCCAGAGATCCCGCCTTCTGGAGACGGCGATTGGTTTTTTCCGGCGCCGCGCTGAGCACGCCGACTGCACCGACCGCCTCGGGTCGAACGATGCTGCTGGTCACCCGGCGACCGGGCCCATGTCGCCGCGGACGAGCTCGAGACGCAACCGCAACGGGTTGTTCCCCACGACCGACAGGGTCCCTCCGTCGACCTGGGCCAGACGGCGCGCCAACGCCAGCCCGCGACCGTGTTTGGCCGATGGATCGACCGGCCCGTCGAACACCGACGACAATCGCGCCTTCGACATGCCGGGGCCCTGGTCGATGACCACGACCGACGGCCCGTCGATCATCAACGTCACCGCACCTGCGCCGTGCTTCAGCGCGTTGTCGATCAGGATGTCCAGCACTTGACCCGTCAACCCCTTGGTGCCGAAGACGGGCGGCGCCGGCTTGGACGTGATCACCGAGATGTGACGCCTGATCGCCTGGAATCTCGGCTGCCACTCGTCGGCGTGGGCGTTGATGATCGTGGCGAGATCGAACACCTCGCGTTCGTTGGTCGTGCGGTTGCGCGCGGCGGCGAGCAGGTCGTCGATCGTGGCGTTGAGTTGGTCGGTCTGACGTAGGCCCTCGGACGCATCGCCCGCCACCAACGGGTCGGGATGGAGGCTCAGCAGTTCGAGCCGCATCGCGATCCCGGCGATGCCGGTTCTCAGCTGGTGGGTGGCATCGGCGGTGAAGTGCCGTTCGTTGGCCAACATCGTCTCGACGCGCATCGCGCTCAGGTCGAGCGACGACCCGATGTGGTCGATCTCGGGGATGTGCGTCTGCGTGAACGGTCGCCGGCTGAAGTCGCCGTCCCCGATCCGCCCGGCCCGCAGGGCGAGGCGCTCGAGCGGTCGTGCCAGCTGTCTCGCCTGTACCGCGGCGAGACCGGCGGCGGCGACGATCGCACCGAGCACGAGCATCAGCAGGATCTGCAGCTGGCGCCGGAAGTTCTCGTTGAGCGGATCGGACGCGGTCGTCAGCCGGAACAGCGTCCCGTCGCTCGCCGATGCGTCGAAGACACGCGTCGAATCCGTGTCGCTCGCGATGTCCTGGATCGCCCTGGCAGGGCCGCCGGCGCTCACGACGATGAGGCCGTCGGATGGCGCGATCAGCCCACGCAGACTGCTGTCGCTCGGTTCGGTACCGGCCGCGAGCGAGCGCTCCCAGGCGTCGACCACCAGGTCCGCCTGCTGTCGCAGCCGGATCTCGAGCTGCCCCTCGGCGGCGTCGAACACGATGCTGCCCACCGGCACGGCGAGCGCGCCGAGGACCACGAGGACGATCGCGATGGTGGAGATGACGAGCCGACGCCGCATGGTCGGTTCGGGTCAGCCTTCGAACCGGAACCCCACGCCTCGGACGGTCACGATCAGCGACGGCGGATCGGTGTCGTCGCCGATCTTGCGGCGGAGGGTGGAGATGTGCGTGTCGAGGGTGCGGGTGGAACCCCAGTAGTTCTCGTCCCACACCGACGCCATGATCTGCTCGCGTGTGAACGTTGCGTCGGGTTTGCTCATCAGCAGCGCGAGCAGATCGAACTCCTTGGACGTGAGCTCGAGCTCTTCGCCGTCGAGGTAGGCGCGCCGCGACTCGGTGTTGACGCGCAGCGGCCCGCCGATGATCTCGCGCGGCATCTGGTTCGCGGCCTCGGCCACTCGCAGCCGGGCCTTGATCCGGGCCACGAGCTCGGCCAACCGGAACGGCTTGGGCACGTAGTCGTCGGCGCCGGCGCCGAGCCCGACGATCACGTCCATCTCTTCGGCGCGTGCCGTCAACATGATGATCGGCAGCTCGGGGCGCTCTTCGCGCACCTTGCGACACACGTCGAGACCGTCGATGTCGGGCAGCGTGAGGTCGAGCAGCAACAGGTCGGGGCGGCGGGAGGTCAGCAGCTCGAGACCCTCGAGACCGCTCGACGCGTGTACGGCCTCGAACCCTTCGGTACCGAGCACTCGGAGCAGCGGCTCGCTGATCCGTTCGTCGTCCTCAACCAGCAGAATGGTCGTCACGTGCATCAGCGTACGCCACGCCGGGCACCAGATCACGCGACGGGCGCGCCTCGGCCCGCTCGGTGCGGTCGGATCGGATCAGCGGCGGCGGCGGATCGCGGCCGCGTGCGCCGGGAATCCCTCGTGATCGGCGAGCGCGATGACCGAGTCGGCCATCCGGTCGAACGCGATCCGGTCGGCGCGGGCGATCGCCGTTCGCTTGAGGAACGTCGCTGCGGTGATCCCCGAACTGACGTGTGCGAACCCGCTGGTGGGCAGCGAAGCAGGGCATCCGATCACGAAGTTCGCGGCACTGAACGGCGTGTGCTGGCCGATCAGGATCTCCCCGGCGTTGACCAGCCCGTCGACCACGGCATCGACGCGGTCGTCGGCCACGGCGACCTGCAGGTGCTCGGGTGCGTATTCGTTCGCGATCTCGACCGCGACGTCGAGGTCGTCGACGACGACCGCGCCACCGTTCGGCCCGAGCGCGGCGCGCGCCGCTTCCGCTCGGGCGGGCGGCAGGTCGGCGATCTGCGACACGAGTTCGGCATCGGTCGCCGCCACCAGGTCGGTGCTCGTCGTCAGCAGCACGACCGAACTGTCGGTGCCGTGTTCGGCCTCGACCAGGAGGTCGGCGGCCAACCGGACGGGATCGGCCGAACCGTCGGCGATCACGACGCTCTCGGTCGGACCGAGCAGCATCACGGTCGACACACCGTGGCGCTGCATCTCGACCTGGGCGATCGTCACGGCGGGCGATCCGGGACCCATCACCTTGGCGACGCGCGGCACCGTGGCGGTGCCGAATCCGAGTGCGGCGATGCCCGCCGGGCCGTTCACACGCACCAGGTCGCGCAGGCCCAACTTGCGACAGACGACCCGCACCGCCGGGTCGACCTCGCCGGACCCTCCCGGTGCCGGCGGCACGACCACGGTCACCGCCGGCACCCCGGCGACGACGGCGGGCACGGCGAGTTGGTAGGTGACGCTCGGATAGCTCGCCTTGCCCGACGGCGTGAACAGCCCCGCCGATGCGATCGGGGTGATCTTCTCGCCGACCGTGAGGCCGGGCTCGGACTCGAACGACCAGTCGTCGAAGCGGGCGAGCTGCTGCTCGTTGAACGCGCGCAGGTGGGCGATCGCGTCGTCGATCGCAACGTCGACCTCGTCGGACACCGTGGCGGATTCCAGCTCGTCGTCGGAGACGCGGAGTCCGTCGGGTTCGATCTCGACGCCGTCGAATCGCGCCAGCGCGTCGCAGATGGCTGCGTCGCCTCGGTCACGGACGTCGTCGATCAGCGCACCGATCGACGCCCGCAGGCCGGGCTCGAAGATGTCGTCGAGTCCTCTGGCCATCAGCGCCGCGCGCGCCGTCGCGTCCATGTCGGACCATCGCTGAAGCCGCAGCACGCTCACGTCCGTCACGGTACCGGCCGGGACCCGACGTCGCCGTGGCCGGTTCCGTCGATCGTGCGGACGGCGGTCGTGCGGGCGGCGGTCGTGCGGCCCGGACAATTCGTTCAGAACGCCGACGCGAGACGGCCGTGTCCGATCGTGGGCAGTAGAGTCATGTCACGTTCCAGTCCGAACTCTCCGGGGAGCGTGCCCATGCCCGTCACCGTCGTCGTCGGCGCCCAATGGGGTGACGAAGGCAAGGCCAAGATCATCGACCTGCTCTCGAAGGAGCACACCTACGTGGTGCGCTACCAGGGCGGTCACAACGCCGGCCACACCGTGGTCGTCGACGATCAGAAGTACGCGTTGCAGTTGATCCCGAGCGGTGTGCTGTACGACCACGTCGTGCCCGTGATCGCGAACGGTGTGGTCGTCGACCTGCCCACGCTGTTCAACGAGATCGACACGCTCGAGACCCGGGGTATCTCGTGCGCCGACCTGAAGGTCTCGACGCTCGCCCATCTCATCTTCCCGTGGCATCAGGCCCACGACGCGATCGCCGAGGCGATGCGCGGCGACGACAAGATCGGTACCACGCTCAAGGGCATCGGGCCGGCGTACGCCGACAAGGCGCGGCGGGTCGGGGTCCGCGCCGGCGAAGTGGCCGACCCGGAGCGGTTCGCCGCCACGGTCCGCGCCCGTGCGATCGCCGAGAACTCGCTGATCGAGCACGCAGGTGGCGAGCCGCTCGACGTCGACGAGATCGTGACCCGGTTCGTGGCGTACGGCGAGCGCTTGCGGCCGTACGTCGCCGACACCGTCACGTTGCTGCACGACGCGCTCGGTCGCGGGGCGCAGATCCTGCTCGAGGGTGCCCAGGCGACCTTCCTCGACCTCGACCACGGCACCTATCCGTATGTGACGTCGTCCAACCCGACCGCGGGCGGGGCGTGTGCCGGCACCGGACTCGGCCCGCGCGACATCAGCCGGGTCGTCGGCATCACCAAGGCCTACACGACCCGGGTCGGGGCCGGGCCGTTCCCGACCGAGCTCCTCGACGACGACGGCGAGACGCTGATCGACGTCGGCCGCGAGTTCGGCACCGTGACGGGCCGGCGACGCCGCGCCGGATGGCTCGACTGCGTGATGCTCCGACAGGCGGTGCGCCTCAACAGCCTGACCGAGATCGCGCTCACGAAGCTCGACATCCTCGACGGGTTCCCCAGGAAGGATTTACGCCCCAAGCAC
>CAXBAZ010000367.1:0-4845 GCA_963973395.1 uncultured Acidimicrobiaceae bacterium | reverse complement strand
GAAGGAGCGCATCTTGCGGTAGCTCGGCGGCGTGGAGTCCCAGAAGACGGCCGCCTTCGGGTGGTCTCGGCGCAGGCGCTCGTCGAACTCGGGCGGCAGCCGGCTGGGCCGCTTCGACGTCGAGTACGGCTCCACGCTGGTGTCGCGTGCGGCGAACGCTCGCCGCCCGGCCTCGGTCATGCGGCCCTCGGCCTCGAGCTCGGCCACGAGCGCGACGTTCACGGCGCTCCAGCGGCGGCTCTTTCGTGGCGTGAAGCGCTGCATGTGGCGTTCGTGGTCGATCGAGCGGCTCTGCCCGTCGATCCAGCCGAAGCACAGCGCCTCGCGCACGGCGTCCGCCCATCGGAGCGAGGGCTTGCCAGTGTGCGCCTTCCAATAGCCCACCACGCACTCGGTCGCCGTGGCGTGATGGTGCTCCAGCCAGGCGCGGAACTCGTGCGGAGCGCGGAAGAAAATCGGCTCGCCGTCGAACACGCCCGTGAGGCTACTTCTGCACCAGCACCGGCACGACGACGGCCGATCGGTAGTGACCAAGTGTCCCCGATCCTGCGTATAACGCCGGCTCGAGGGGTTCTTCGAGTGCTGACTCGAGGGGTTCTCGAGTGCTGAATGGATCGTAGCTATCGATGCAGAAACCAGATGCCTGCGTCGAGTTCGTCCCTCGTGATGGTCAGAGTCTGCACACCAGGCATCGAGTAGTAGCCGAGCGCCAGCGTCACGCCGTGCTCGTTCGCCTCCTGAACAGTGACCACTTCCTCAGAGCTTGCGGCGCTCTGAAGTGTCCACCGATCGGCGAGCGACGCGAGCCCCTCCGACAACACCTGGTCGACGGCGGCTCCACGACTCGAGTGACGGTCCAGCACGGCCCCGAACACGACGAGCGCCAACCATGACCCATCGCGGAACTCGACGTGCCCGCACAGCTCGCCATCTTCCGGACGTCTGACCTCTTCCACGCCACGAGCATGCTCGATGGGTGTCCCCATCTGCGATCGCGTTTCCTCGAACCAGGACGTCCCCGATCGCCGGCTGGTAGCTGCGGCGACTGAGCTGAATTTCGCCGGTGTTGAGGGGTGAGCTGGACCTCCGACAACGATGAGGAGGTTCAGCCATGACCACGATCACTTCTACGACGACGATGATCGAGCCGACGTTTGAGAATGCGGCGTTCGACGAGGCGCAGTTGGCGGCATCGACGATCGATCGGGGGTCTCGACCGGTCCGAGCTCGGCGTGTTCTTGTTCGCCGCCGAACAGTACGACCGCAACCATGCTGCGTTGGCCGCTCGACGCGTGAGAACCGTGATCGACACGTACGCCTGCAGCGCCTCGTCCGCAAGTCACCTTGCAGCCCATCGATCGGCAAGCTAACTTGTTGTTGTGGTTGCGCCGCTCATCGCTGCCAGCGCCCGCAAGCACGGCATCCATGATGACGACACGCTCCACGCCTTCAACCACCCGATCTTCGTCGACGACCTCGACGAGGCCTCGTGATGTTCGTCGGCGCCGACACCACCGGCAACCTTCTCGAGATCGGTGTGATCGACAGCGCCGACGGGCCGGTCATCATCCACGCCATGGCAGCACGACCGAAGTACCTCAGGTGATTCCGATGCCTCGCACCGCACAAGAAATCCTCGACCACGCCGACGAGCTCGCCGCCCGGTTCGAGCAGTCCGAACCAGGCGACCTGCGAGACGCAACGGCGCTGCGCGCCGTGCGAGACGCCTGCCTCGCTCGCGCCACCGCAGAACGAGACCTCCGCGACGCTGTCGTCCGAGCCCGACACGACGGACACTCGTGGGCCGCCATCGGAGCGATGGTCGGAACGTCAGGCGAAGCCGCACGTCAGCGCTACAGCCAAGCCGTCACCACCACGTAGCCCCCGCAAGCACCAGCGAAGAATGCTTGGCTTCGCTCGACAACTATCCCAGAACGCCCGTCTCGATCGACGCTGCATACTGCCCTCCAACGCCGGCTTGCGGCGTGGGGTTGTCGTGACTCCCACCCAGGTGCCCACACTCACGTTCCGTCAGGACGAGGCGAGGCCGACGAACACTGCGATGGACCGGCCGAGTCTCGTCATGTCCTCGTCAGAGAGTCGGCCGACGCGCTCGCCGAGTGTGGCTCGTGGGACGGTGGCGATCTTGTCGACCATGAGCCGGCTCGGATGATGGATCCCCGAGTGTGTTCTTCTCAATCGTCGTTGAGGTACACCCTGACCCGTCCGCCTCAGCGGCGGGCGCCCATGAACATGCCTTTGAGTGCGTCGTAATGCTCGATGACGTGTCCCGCCCCGAGCACGACGGCCTCGAGCGGCACGTTCGACATCTTCACGGGCACCTCGGTCTCGCGTTCGATCCGTGACGCGAGCCCACGGAGCAGACCGCCGCCTCCGACGAGGTACATTCCCCTGACGAGGAAGTCCTGCGACAGTTCGGGCGGTGCCTTCGACAGGCAGCGGATGACCGACGACACGATCGACGAGACCACGTCCTCGATCGCGTAGCGGACCTCCTCGGGCGTGAGCACCACCGTCTTGGGCAGTCCGCTCATGAGGTCGCGTCCGCGGACCTCGGCCTGTGACTCTTGCGGCGTGGGGTCGGCCGAGCCGATCGCCATCTTGATCTCCTCCGCCGTGCGCTCACCGACGGCGATGCCGTGTTCGCGGCGGATGTAGTTCTGGATCGCGGCGTCGATGTCGAACGATCCGACCCGCACCGCCTCGAGCGCGACGATGCCGCCGAGGCTGATGACGGCCGTCTCGCTCGTGCCGCCGCCGATGTCGATCACCATGTTGCCGACCGGCTCGTCGATCGGCAGGTCGGCGCCGATCGCGGCCGCCATCGGCTGCTCGATCAGGTTGGCGTCGGCGGCACCGGCGCGGCGAGCGGCGTCGGTGACGGCTCGCCGTTCGACCTCGGTGATCGCCGACGGGACGCAGATGACGACCTTCGGCCGCGTGAATCGGCTGACGCCCACCCGCTGCAGGAGCAGCCGGATCATGCGCTCGGTGATCTCGAAGTCGGTGATCGCCCCGCCGCGCAGCGGACGCACGGCGACGATGTAGCCGGGGGTACGGCCGATCATCTGCCACGCCTCGCGGCCCGTGGCGAGCACCTCGCCGGTCTGACGGTTGAGGGCGATCACGGAGGGCTCGTTGAGCACGATCCCCCGACCCTTCATGTAGACGAGTGTGTTGGCGGTACCCAGATCGATGGCGAGGTCACGTGCCACGCACACCATCCTCGTCGTCCGGATCACCGTCGTCGGCATCGCCGTCGCCGTCGTCATCGTGCTCGTCGGCGGGATGACGGCCGGCAGCGTTCTGCACCTGGTCGACCACCGGACGGCGCGCCTCGGGCGACAGGGCGTCGATCTGGCGCCGGAACGAGTCGACACCGTCGTTCGCTCGGCGCGAGCGGGCGATCACGGCCACGATGATCACGACCACGACGGCCGCGATCACGATCAGGATCGTCGTGGAGCTCACTCCGAAGTTCTCCGGCCCGACGCGACCTCGGAGGCGTCGACCAGATCGGATGCGTTCGTGCCCCAGTCGGAGCCGCCTTCCCAGATCTCGCGCTTCCAGACCGGCACCGACACCTTCAGGGCGTCGATCGCGAACCGGGCGGCGGCGAAGGCCTCGGGGCGGTGCGGCGCCGACACGGCGGCGACGACCGAGCTCTCGCCCAGGCCGAGCAGTCCGATGCGATGGACGAGGGCGATCCGGCCCACCTCGGACCAGCGCGCCCGCGTCTCGGCGACGATCTCGGCCAGTTTGGGCACCACCATCTCGTCGTAGGCCTCGTACTCCAGTCTGACGACGTCGGTGCGACCTTCGGCGTGATCCCGAACGGTGCCGCTGAACAGCACGACGGCCCCACAGTCGGGCCGGACACACCACTCGTACATCTCGCCGATCGGCAGTTCGGCGTCGGTGAGACCGAGCCAGTCGTCGCCGGAGTCAGGTCGTTGCACATCGGCATCGTAGCCGTGTGTGCTGACGCGCGACGCCCGTGTCCGTTGCGTCTTCACTACGATCTGCTCCCGGTGGAGCCAGGACCTGTACCCCAGCACGAACGAACGTGGCGACACCCGTCAGAGGTCGCTGCCCAACAGCGCGCCTTGATCCTCGCCGAGCCGTCGCCGCGAGGCGCACGCTTCCTGGCCCTGACGACCGGCATGCTCGGCCTGCTCGCCGTCGGTTCGCTGATGATCGCGATCACGCCGAACCCGTCGGCTGGACCGGTCGCGCTGATCGCGAGCACCTCACCGTCGAACTCGGCCCAGGGCGTCGGGCGCGCCGCAGCGGCCGCGCCGGTCGCCACCGACCGGGTCGGCCTCCGATCCGATCCGGCGGGTGTGTTGGCGACGCCGATCGGTGACGGGAGATTCGCGCTCGTCACCCGTGCGAGCCTCGCCGGAGCCGGCGAGAGCATCATCGACGTCCGGCTGCCGTCCGGTCGCACCTCCGCCGGATCGATCGTCACCGCCTCCGGCGACACCGTGGTCGTGGCACTCATGAACACCGAGCCGGGTCACGTGATCGCGCGTGACCGTCCCGGTGGCGCCGACCTGGTGACCGTGATGGCGACGCCGCCGATCGTCGTCGCGTTCGACGACATCGCCACGCTGGCGGTCGAGGAGGGCACGGCGGTGGTCGACGACGACGGCGAGCTCGTCGGCATCTGCAGCCGTCGGCACGACTCCGACCTCGTCAGGTTGATCGAGATCAGTGAGGAACTCGACGCCGCCACCAGCGTCGTCCCGTGAGCCCGATCACCACGCCGGCGATCACGGCTCCGCCGATCATGCCGCCGAGCGCCAGTTCCTGGCGCCGCTT
>CAXBAZ010000366.1:0-4852 GCA_963973395.1 uncultured Acidimicrobiaceae bacterium | reverse complement strand
CGAACAGGTTCGACGGGAAGCGCGCAGCTGTTCGGGCTCACACCGGGATCCCACTCGATCTACGTCGCAAAGAAGGGGTTCGTGCCGGCCAAGGCCGTCGGCACCGTGACTGGCGGCGCCGATGTCGTGGAGATCCCACTCACCTCGGGCGACGTCGCAACGGCGACGCTGGAGACGAAGCGGCTGACACCCGAGGAGGCTGAGGCGGCTGGGATCGATACCAGCGACCCGGACAACAGCCACGTCGTCCAGTTCGACATCCACCTGGCGTTCGAGCGGTCCGGCTCCTCCACGCCGATCCCGTTCCGGGGCTACATGACGCGCAGCGGGTTCTGGGGCGCCAGCGTCGGCGGGCACAGCTGCTACGCAGTGTGCACCTACCCCCTGGGGGACTTCGGCACGGTGATCATCTCGTCCAGCTTCGTGGGCGACCAGCCGCAGATCCTCTACATGGTCATCCCGGTGAAGGCCCGGTGGCTCAAGGAGTTCTACGACGTCTCCCTGACCGTCCAGAACCTGGCCCCCGAAGGCTTCACCCTCGACAGCGGCACCGCTCGATTGTTCATCCCGCAGACCGAGTCAGGCCCGGCGTTCGCGCTGCCCGCACTCTTCGGCGAACCGCAGGCCAATCCACAGCCGGTCCCCGACATCCCGGGTGGTCAGTCCCGGACGGTGCACTGGATCGCGCGTGGCGACGTCGCCGGTCTGTACGACCTCTCGGCTGAGTACGCGGCCGTGCTCGATCCGCTCGAGCTCCCGGTCACCCTGCTAGCCGAGACGACTGAGCCGGTGAAGGTCTGGGGGGTCGACGCCGTGCGTCCCCGGGTCGTCGCTGAGGATCGCGCCTCCTACCGAGACCCGTACCGACTCACCATCGAGCTGTGCAACGTGACGGACAGCGAGCCGGCGTACTCGACGCCCGTCCACAACCTCAGCTTCGAGCTGCTCGAGGACGGCACCGAGCACCAGATCTACCAAGGGGGCCAGCAGCTGCTGTTCGGTCCGTACGCGCAGATCGAGCCCGGCGAGTGCACGTCGCCGGCGGAGGTCCGAGTCTTCCCCGACTTCACCGGCGTGCTCCAGACGGAGCTGAGCTTCGTCGAGATGAAGGGCGCCGGCGAGGTCTCTCGCGGAGGTGAGTTTCTCACCAGCATCCCGGCGGCCGAAGGCGGGCCGAGCCTCATGGCCCGACCCGTGGTCAAGGGCATCCAGCTGGCCTGGGATCCGGTCCCGGGTGACGACCTCGGCTACGAAATCTGGAAGACCGTCGCTTCGGAGGACGCCGAGCCTCTGACGGAGTGGGAGCACTTCCCGAGCACGCCGGCCATGACGGTTCCCCCGGGGGTCCACACCGTGTTCGTCCCTGGAGAGACCGGTGACGCGTTCGAGTACTCCGTCCGCCCGGTCGGCCAGCACACCGTGCACCCGCTCGCCGGTGAGACGGTGGTCAACTTCCCGCCGACGTGGCTGGTCGGGAGCCTGCGCAATGGCACGCCAAAGGACGGTGCGCGGTTCGACGTGAAGCCCGGCGACTCCACGCAGTTCAGCGTCGGCGCGACGGATCCCGAGGGCACCGACGTGACGGTCAGTTGGGAGGTCGTCCGCGCGGACGGGATGTTCGGGGAGGAGTCTCTCGACGGTCTGTCGTGCACGCCGGACGGGGAGTGGCTCGATTGCACGATCGCACCTACGGAGGAGAAGACGGTCAGGGTGCGGTTCTCGGCGGTGGACGGCGAAGGCGAGCGCGCCCCTGACCGCACGTTCCTCGTCGACACTTCGCGCCACTTCACCTACGTCGCCCTCGGCGACTCCTTCTCTGCGGGCGAGGGTGTTGACCCGTACTTCAAGGACCACAAGGCGCTCGAGGGTGAGCCCACGAGCCCTCACTACGACAACCGCTGCCACCGCTCTTCGCGGGCGTATCCCACCTACGTGAAGCCGCCCGGGTTCGATCGAGGGACCCTCTACGAGATCGCCTCCGGTGCCACGAACGATCCTCCCGTGGACGAGGGCGATGGACGTGGAGAGCGCAAGTACGGCTCAGAAGAGAACGTCCGCTGGTCCGACACCGTGAAGTGGGCGTTCTGGGCCTGTTCCTCGGCGGTCACCGAGAACGTCTGGAAGGTCGCTCAGCCAACAGAGGGCGAGGTGTTCCGCGATCCGCATCCTCAGCTCGACGGGAAGGACTACGACGGCAACGGCATCGACTACCAGACCGACCTCGTCACGATGACGATCGGTGGGAATGACGCCGGCTTCGCCGACGTGCTGAACGAGTGCCGCTCCAGCGATGACTGCTTCCCCGGGGGGGAATCGGGCGCGGCCTATGCCGCCAAGGCCCGGAAAGTCGACCAGCTCGCAAGCAAAGTCAAGACGGTGGTGCGTCACGTCGACGCCCGCACCGGTAACGCTCGGCTCCTGGTAGCGGGTTACCCTCACCTGTTCCCAGCTACGCCGGACGAACAAGCTTGCCCCAGTCTGAAGGTGTTCTGGGAGGGCGAGATGGACGAGCTGCGTTCGCTCACCGCCCACGCGAATCGGGTCATCAAACAGGCCGTCGAGGAAGCCGGTGCTGAGTTCGTTCCGGTCGCCGATCAGTGGTTCGCGACCCACGAACCATGCGGGAGTGGCGGCGCTTGGATCAACGACTGGAACGTCACGGTCCGGAGCTGGCCGCCGGTGGACGACGAGTCGTTCCATCCCAAGTGGATCGGGCACAAGGCCTACGCAGCGGCGATCAACGAGCATCTCGGCCGGCCGGCGCCACGTCCTGCGAACGAGCGCAGCGTCATGCAGCACCTCGGAACCGCGCTGCAGTACGTGAACGTCGTGCGGCCGACCCCGGCCGGCCAGGCTGCAGGGCTGTTCGTCCAGACGACCTGGCCCGGTAGTGACATCGTTACGACGCTGGTCTCGCCTTCGGGCCGTCGCATCGATCGCGACACGTTCGCGGAGGACGTCGTGCACATCGTCGGGCCCACGTACGAGCGGTACGAGGTCACCGACCCCGAACCCGGCATCTGGACCGTCGAGCACTTCGGCGCCGATGTGGCGCCCGAGGGTGAGCCCTACGAGGTCGAGACGTGGACGGAGGCGGAGGACGGGTCGGCGACGCCGCTGGAAGCGCCGCTGCCCCCAAGGGCTGCCGCAAGCGCCACTTCCGTGGAGGGGGACGCACCCTTCCCGGTCGACTTCGACGGCTCGTCGTCGTCCGATCTCGACGGCACGATCGTCAGCTACGAGTGGGACTTCGGCGACGGGACGGCCGCGAGCGGCCCCGAGGTAAGCCATACCTTCGCAGCACGCGGTCGATACACCGTCGCACTCACGGTCACTGACGACACCGGCATGACGGACACCGACACCTTCTCCGTCGGGGCTGTCGCACCGACGGCCATGGAGCTCGTCAGCTCGGTCGCCTCCCCGAAGGTGGGCGAAGACGTGTCGTACGAGGCGACGATCTCACCGGTCGGCGAGACTGGGTCGCCGACCGGTCTTGTGACCTTCCGTCGCGACGGTGTCGTCATCGAAGATTGCTCGTCGCAACCGGTCGACGAGGCGACCGGTGTTGCAGGCTGTGACACGGTCCAGCCGGCGGCCCTCGATGCACCGATGTCGATCGAGGCCGTGTACTCCGGTGACGGCGACTTCGGGCAGAGCACTGACTCGTTGGTGCAGGAGGTGGTCGCCGCCGGAAGCCAGACTGCGGTGACGTCTTCGGCGAACCCGGCCGAGGTGGGCACCGACGTCACGATCACGGCCACCGTGGAGAGCTCGGGTGCGGAGACACCCGGCGGGACCGTCGACTTCTTCGTCGACGACGTTGCCGTCGAGTCCTGCGCTGACGTCCCCTTGAGCGACGGCGCCGCAACGTGCACCATCAACCTCACCGGCAACGCTGGCGTCCGGCTCGTGGAAGCCCGGTACAGCGGCGACGCACAGGTCGGACCTAGTTTCGGCCTTCTCGAGCAGCAGGTCACCTGTGCTTCGTGCCCACCGGCTGGTGGCGGTGGCGGCGGTGGCGGTGGCGGTGGCGGTGGCGGTGGCGGTGGCGGGGAGACGCCTGGCGACACCGCAACGGAGGAAGACGTCGACGCCGGTGGAACGGTGTCGACGTCGGACGGCGTCGTCGACAGCGAAGACCCTGTGGACGTCTCGGTGACGAGCCCGGTGGCAGGAACCGTCTCGATCGTCGAGACCGTCCGGGCACCCGGACCGCACGCCGGCTACCGGTTGCTCGGCCGGGTAGTGCAGGTGGAGGCGCCGCCGTCGACCCCGACGGCACCCATCGAGCTGACGTTCGAGATCCACGAATCGCTGCGCAACGGCAACCAGCCTATTCGGGTGTTCCGCAACGGCAAGCGGGTCGCTGCATGTCAGACGTCGGACGGCACCGCGAGCCCGGACCCGTGCGTCGTCTCCGTCGTCACCGACGGCGACGTGATCGAGGTCACGGTGCTCACCTCCCATGCGAGCGAGTGGACCTTTGGCGAGCGCACCGGGCTGTCGGTCGAACGCACCGCTGGAAAGGACCGCATCGGGACGGCGGTCGCAATCTCCAAGGCGGCATTCGAGCGGACGGACACCGTGGTTCTCGCTCGCGCCGACGACTACGCAGACTCGCTTGCCGGCGGCCCTCTCGCCGCGGCCCGGCGATCACCGGTGTTGCTGACCGCGTCGGCATCGCTGCCCGCCGCCGTGAAGTCGGAGATCACCCGTCTCGGCGCTCGGTCTGTGGTCGTGCTCGGTGGGACCGGCGCCATCGCAGCCGATGTCGATGCCGAGCTGCGGCGGATGGGCGTCGAGGTCGAACGGATCGCTGGTTCGGATCGCTTCGACACGGCTGCGCAGG
>CAXBAZ010000365.1:0-4900 GCA_963973395.1 uncultured Acidimicrobiaceae bacterium | reverse complement strand
GGTCGGTCACTCGGCGAACCAGAGGAACCGGTAGACGCCAAACGTGGGCGTCGGGTCGGCCTGGTAGCCCATGACGTCCTGCCACATCACGTCGAAGTCGGCCGTGAGGATGGTGAACGCCGCCGGGCCCCGCTCGGCGAGGATGGCTTCGGCCTGCTGGTAGAGCTCGGCGCGTCGATCCATGTCGCCTTCGGCACGTGCTTCGGCGAGCCGACCTCGGCGAGCTGCTGCTGCTCGACCTCGGCCTGGCGGACCTGGAACGCCGACGTCGCGATGACGGTCAGTTCGACGTCGAAGCCATCGGGGTAGCCGGCCTCGGCCAGCAGTTCCTTGGCACGCTCGATGTCGGGCTCGCCGTAGACGGGCTCCTGGAGGGCACCCATGCGGTCGGGCGGCAGGTGGCCGGCGTTCAACGGGAGGCCGTAGCCGGAGTTGGCGACGTCGAGCAGCACCTGACGGTCGAGGGCGTGGAAGACGGCCTGGCGGACCCGCACGTCGTCGAACGGCTCGACCGAGGAGTTCATCAGGAGGTTGAGCGACAGCGAACCGGAACCGCCGTACCACTTGAGGTTCGGGTCTTCCTTGAGGCTCTCGATGAACTCGGGAGCGGGCCGGAAGAGCACGTCGACGCTGTTGCTGCGGATCGCCGCGGCGCGTGCGTTGTCGTCAGGGTTCCACGTGATCTCCATCCCGTCGAGGTACGGCTTGCCCTCCTGCCAGTACTCCTCGTGGGCGACCAGCTGGATGTCGCGGCCGACGTTGTGCTCACTCATCATGAACGGGCCGGTGCCACCGCTCGGCGGGGCGATGATGCCGCCCGTGTCGAGCGCCTCTTGGTCGATGACCGACGAGGAGAGCGAGGCGAGCAGGAACAGCAGCGGGGCGTACGGCTGCTCGAGCGTGATGACGACCGTGTCGGCGTCGGGCGCCTCGACGGAGGCGATCGGCGCGTAGCTGTTGATGTTCGGCGAGTTCGTCGCCGGGTCCATCACACGGTCGAGCGAGAAGACCACGTCGTCGGCGGTCATCGCCTTGCCGCTGTGGAACACGACGCCGTCGCGCAGGTCGAACGTGTAGGTCAGCTGGTCCTCGGAGATCTCCCACGATTCGGCGAGGGCGGGACTGATCTCGCCACGGAAGTTCTCGACGAGACCTTCGTACACCTGGGCGCCGGTGACGACACCGGTCGTGTCGGTGGTGACCGCCGGATCGAACTGGTTCGCGTCGAGGCGGAGCAGGAGACGGAGCGTGCCACCCTCGACCGGCTCGCCGTAGTCGTCGTCCTGGAGCTTGATCTCCGCGGCGTCGCCGCCGGCGGGCACGAACTCGGACGTGTCGTCCGAGCTCTCGTCGCCGGTGTCGCTCGTGTCGGCGGTCGACTCGTCGCCGGACTCGGCGGTCGATTCGTCGCCGGACTCGGCGGTGGACTCGTCACCGGTGTCGGCGGTCGACTCCTCGGTCGGAGCGTCGACGGTGGCTTCGTCGGTGGTGTCGTCGTCGCCGCCGCAGGCAGCGGCGACCAGTGCGAGGGTCAGGGCGGTGGCCCCGAGCCTGGTTCGGAAACGAGTGTTTCGCATCGTGTCTTCTTTCGTGGGGGGTGGGTGGGTGGGTGGACGGATGGATCTCGGGTGGACGCTCGGCTCGGCGGCGTCCGGAGGCGTCAGATGGTGCCGGCGGTGGGCGTCGGGTCCGGTGGTCGCCACGGCGTGACGTGGAGACCGGCCCGGGTGGCGTCGTGTTCGGCCGCGAGGGCGGCGAAGCTCACGGGATCGCCGTGCGACATCACCCGCTCGAGACAGCGGATCGCCGCCGACTGATAGCCGTGCAGCGTGTACCAGCTGGCGACGCCGTGACCGAGCGTGGCGGTGGCGAGGGGATTGGTCACGTCGGCGCGGAGCAGGGCTTCGGGAGTGGTCTCGCCGCGGTACAGACGGAGCCGCTGACGGTAGGCGGCGGCCAGCACCCGACCCGTACGTGCGCCGTCGAGCCCGGGACCGCGGAGCAGGTCGGTGACGTCGTCGTCGGTGGCGAGCGTGGCCGAAGCGGTCAGCAGGGTGGCGGCTTCGACGTCACGTCCGGCACGGCGCAGCGCGAGGTACTCCCAGTCGTGGATCATCGGATCAGGGGCGATCGTGCGGGCCATCGCGAACGCCGCGGCCGCGTCGTCGTAGCGACCGACGACGTACCGGGCGATGCCGAGGTGGCGCCACATGAACGCATGTGGCGATCCGGCGGAGCCGGTGTCGCGGTTCGTCCCGACCTCCGGCCGTCGGCCGAGGAGCATGTCGATCACGTCGCGCTCGACCTCGGCTCGGCGTGGTTCTGCGACGTCGGTTCGTTCGGCTGCGGTGGCGGCGGCCAACTCCAGGTCGGCGAGCGCACCGACGAGATCGCGGACGATCAGTCGCTTCTCACCACGCAGGCAGCGCAGCCGCATGTCGTCGGGGAACGTTCGACACGCCTCGTCCGCCAGCACGACCGCTCCGGCGTGGTCACCGAGGTACCCCTTGAGTCGCGTGGCGAGGACGTAGTTGTCGGAACACACCGACACGACGGGTGTCGTCAGGTGTGTGAGCGGGGCCGACAGGCTCACGAGACGGCCCACTTGGCGTCGAGGCGCTCGACCGTCGCGTCGGTGAGCGCGAACCTGAGCTCGATCAGACGATCCTCGGGCAGATTCAGGCCGAGGACCTCGTCCTTGACCCCGAAGGTGTAGATGAGCACCCGATCGCCGTCGGCCGCGGCCCGGAGCTGGTCGAGGTCGATGTCGTGGTCGGCGCTGGCGGCGACCACGTCGATCTGCGGCGAGTCGATACCCGACGCGGACGACACCTCGGCGAGGGCGGCGGGGACGGCTCGCGCTTCCGTGACGAGGGTGTACTCACGTTCGGACGACATCGCTTCGAGCTGGGCGTTCGTGGCGGGGTCGAGCACGGCGGTCATGCCGATGATCTCGGCGGGATGGTCGAGGTCGCGCAGGACCCGTTCGACCTCCGGCGCCATCGTGACGAACGTGAGCACGGTGTACGCGACGGCGAACACGTCGGCGACGTCACGCTCACCTTTGGCGAACGACTCGAAACCGAAGGGCACGAACGTCACGCCCCGATCGGCATAGCGCTGTTCGAGTTCGGTGGTGTACCGGAGCGCCTGGGCCTCGGTGCGAGCGACGAACACGACGGGCACGGGCGCGGTGGCGCCGAGCAGTGCCCGGCTGATCTGGGTGCGCACCTCGTCGGGCTCGAACCCGAGTGCGCGAGCCCGCACCGCGAGGTCGTCGGCCGCCCGTTCGAGGAGTCGGGCGCGTGCCATCTCGTCGGCGCTGGACGTGCTGAGGTGGCGGACGACCGTACCGCGGCCCCGCACCGTCTCGACGAGGTGCTCACCGGCCAGCTCGCGGTACGCCTGGACGACGGTGCCGGTGTTGATCGAGAGGTGTTCGGCGAGACGTCGCACGGCGGGGAGTTGTGCACCGTCGTCGAGCTGCTGCGTGATGATCATGTGCTTGATCTGTTGCGAGATCTGCAGATAGAGCGGCGTGCTCTCGGCATCCAGCAGACGAATCCGAAGGTCGTCTCCGTTCATCTGCACCTCCCCTGGCTGATGCCGGCAGCGTCCGCTCCCGGCGATGGTCTCGGAACCTGTACTGGTGTATCGGTGTACTGGTCTACCGACACAGTACCACGCTGTTCATCCACGCGCCAGCCGGACGCCATCCCGACGCAATTCCGACGATGCCCTCAGCGTTCGGGGAAGTGGCAGGCGACCTGGTGGCCGGTGCCGATCGACAGCAGCTGCGGCGTCTCCGCGGCGCACAGGTCGGCCGCCTTCCAGCAGCGGGTGCGGAAGCGGCATCCCGAGGGCGGGTGCAGCGGGCTGGGCACATCGCCCGTGAGGACGATCCGCTGGCGCGTCTGCTCCACCTTCGGATCGGGGATCGGCACCGCCGACAGCAACGAGTGCGTGTACGGGTGCGCCGGGTCGGCGTAGAGGTCGTCGTTGTCGGCGAGCTCGACGATCTTGCCGAGATACATCACCGCCACCCGATCGGACAGGTGCCGCACGACGGCGAGATCGTGGGCGATGAACAGGTAGGCGAGACCGAACTCGTCCTGCAACGACTCGAACAGGTTGATCGTCTGCGCCTGGACCGAGACGTCGAGCGCCGAGACCGGCTCGTCGGCGACGATGAAGTCGGGCTGCACCGCGATCGCACGTGCGATGCCGACACGTTGACGCTGACCGCCCGACAGTTCGTGCGGGTAGCGCGTCCGCCACGCCGGGTTGAGGCCGACGGTCGCGAGGAGGTCGGCGACCCTGACGGCACGTTCGGCCTTGTCGCCGAGGCCGTGGGCGAGGAGCGAGTCGCCCACGATCGCACCGATCGTCATCCGGGGGTTGAGCGAGGTGTACGGATCCTGGAACACCATCTGCATCCGTCGTCGCATCGCGACCAGCGCACGGCCCGACAGCTCGGTGAGCTCGGTGCCGTCGAAGCGGATCGAGCCCGCGGCGGGTCGGTCGAGCTGCAGGATGCTGCGTCCGGTGGTCGACTTGCCGCTGCCCGACTCGCCGACCAGCCCGAGTGTCTCTCCCGCCCGGACGCTGAACGAGACGTCGTCGACCGCGGTGAGGCGGCCGGCGGAACCACCGGCGGCGTCGCGGACCTTGAACGTGGTGGTCAGACCCTCGACTTCGAGCAGCGGCCGGTCGGCGGTGTCCGTCGTGCCCGCCAACGGCATCGGCTCGGTGGACGGGTCAGCGGCCATCGTCGTTCCCTGCGGTGGGTGCGGTCTCGGTGGCCGGCGCGTCGCGCCAGTCGACGTCGCTCAACCAGCCGCCGTCGGGCACCGATTGGGTCGCCCAGCAGCGGGCGAGCTGTTCGTCGGCGGCACCGGGG
>CAXBAZ010000364.1:0-4909 GCA_963973395.1 uncultured Acidimicrobiaceae bacterium | reverse complement strand
GTTTCGATCGTGGGGTCGCCGTCGGGTTCCGGCTCCGGGGTGGTCGGCGCGTCGTCGACAGGTTCGGGAGCAGGTTCCGTCGCCTGCTCCTCGGCGACCTCCGCTTCCGTCACCGGTTCGACCGCGGACTCGGAAGTTGCCTCGCCGGCAACGGTGGCGAGCATGGTTGCTGCCTCCGCGACGACGGCGCGGGCAACCACCGCGGGCGCGACCACACCGGTCGCCGCGGTCTGCGGCGCGGCGAACGCCTCCTGGACGGACACGCCGGCGGCCGTTCCAGGCACGACGAGACCGGCCGCAGCGACGGTTGCGAGCGATGCGATCAGAGCTGGTTGATGGCGACGAAACATGAGTGGTTCTCCAAGGGAGGCTGGAATTGGCTACTACTCTTTCGGTCGCGAGTCGAGTTTCATGAACGCGAACCCGAAAACCTCGCGTCTGGCCGCGCCTCGCCCGTGCCTCACGCAGCAGTCGACCGGGATCGACAACGGGTACCGGCGGCCCTGCGCCGGCGGCGCAATCGACCGAATCATCGCACGTTCTCCCAGGTCACAGCACTATCGCGCGGTCGAGGAACTCCATTTTTCCCGGCTGAACACGAGGGTTCGATCCCCTCATCCGCTCGTCACCCCCTGGCCGTCGCCGATTTCTCGGTTCGGAGCCGATCGACGGCTCGGAGCCGAGGCGGCGAGCCGTGCACCTCCAGGACGGAGTCGCCGCGCCGTTCTCGACGTCACCGTCGAAGACATGGCTCTTTCGGGTGCGGATGTCGAGACGGCGGTGGCGGCTCCGTCTCTCCGACGACGACACCGCACCTGCAGGGAACATCACGCGCCAACGGCTCACGGCTGCGAGTTGCCTTCGGCGGATGGACAACAATGTCGGAATGACGGTCTATTCCGGTACGCAGGAGTTCGAGGGCGCGACGTTCGTCCAGACGAGCTTTCGGGGCGCCACCATGAGATCGTCCGACGTCAGCGGGCTGACGATGCGCAGCGTCGAGGTGGACGGACTCGACATCGACAGCCACGACCTGTTCTTCGGCAGCCTCGTCGTCAACGGCGTCGACGTGGTGCCGTTCGTGGACGCCGAGCTCAACCGTCGGTTCCCGGGTCGCGAGCTGCAGAAGGCGGAGACGCCCGACGGCCTGCGGGACGGTTGGGTTGCGGTGCAGGCGGCGTGGGCGACGACGGTGACGGACACTCCCCCGGAACTGGTCGACGCTCACGTCGAGGACGAGTGGTCGCTGTCGCAGACCCTGCGTCACCTCGTGCTGGCGACCGACGCCTGGCTCCGCGGTGGGATCATGGGGGTGGAGCAGCCGTTCCACGAGATCGGCCTGATGTTCGACGGTGCGGCCGGGATGGACATGTCGATCTTCCGGACCGACGCGCCGACGTTCGAGGAGATCCTCGTGGTGCGAGCCGATCGGCAGCAGTTGGTGACCGACTTCCTGGCCGCTGCCACGCCGGAGCTGCTCGCCGAGGAGCGCGACAACCCGTGGGGCGGCGGGGACTGGAATCCCACCGTCGGTGATTGTGTGCGCGTGATCCTGGAAGAGGAGTGGGCGCACCTGCGCTACGTCCGGCGGGATCTCGCCCTCCTGGCGTGAGCGGAGATGCCGGACCCGCCCAGCTCGGTCGACTACCGGCGCCAGAACAGGTGGTGGACGATGCCGCTCGGGCTCGGAACCCGCTCGTGATGGAAACGGTCGAGCAGTTCGTCGGGTGATTCCCAGAGTCGGCCGCCGCGTCCGATCTCGACCGGGGCGACGGCGACGTGCATGGTGTCGACGAGGTCTGCGTCGAGGAACTCTCGCACCGTGGTGACCCCGCCGCCGAGGCGCACGTCCTTGCCGTCGGCGGCGGCCATCGCCATCCGGAGTGCGTCGTTCGGATCGGCGTCGACGAAGTGGAAGGTCGTGTCCGACAGCGAGAAGCTCGGCCGCGCGTGGTGGGTCAGCACGAACACCGGCGTGTGGAACGGTGGGTTGCTGCCCCACCAGCCCTCCCATTCGAGGCCGTCCCACGGACCGGTCTGCGGACCGAACTTGCCGCGTCCCATGATCTCGGCGCCGATGTTGTTGGTGTAGTCGCGTGTGAAGTAGTCGTCGAGGCCTCGCGTGCCGCCCGGTTCGGTGCGGTTCGGCCAACTCGCCGTCGCGCCGGCCCAGGACGCCAGCACCGCCGGGTCGGCGTGCCCGAAGGGTCGCTCGAAGGACTGTCCTTCGCCGGTGCCGAAGCCGTCGGTCGAGAGCATGAAGTTCTGCACTCGGAGGAGTTGCTCGGTCGTGCTGCTCATGACGCATCCACCGGGGCAGCGAGGCCGAGTTCCGCATAGTGGGCGCGGTGGGCGGCGAAGGCGTCCCAGTCCCACGGTCGGGGCCGGCCTGCGAGGGCGGGCGCGAGCCGGTCGAGCGATGTCTGGAGCCCGACGAGGTAGCAGTTGTCGATCGCCTCCTGCACGTCGGGGAGGGTGTGGCTCACACGCAGGATGCACCCGGTGTCGACGGCTTCGAGTTCCCAGCGCATCATCGAACCGAGTGCCGGATGCGTGTGTTCGAACAGCAGCGGTGGTTCGACACGCAGGATCGTGCACACCATCGTGATCGGCTCGCCGTCGTTCGTTCCGTCGAAGACCATCTTCCCGCCCTCGCGCAGGTCGATCCTGATGTCGGCGTCGAACGGGAGCCACCAGTCGCTCAGCCGCTCGGGGTCGGTGATGGCGTGCCACACGTCGCGCACGTCGTAGGGGAGGTGCCGTTCGAAGCGGATCACGCCTCCGTCGGCGGTGCGTTCGAACTCACCGTCGTGGCGGGTGGTGATGTCGTCGGTCATCGAGGTTGCGCCTTCCGGGAGGTCCAGTTCGGGTGGATGGGAGTCGCGGTGCGCTCGAGGTGGCACTCGAGTGAGTCGAGACGGCCGGCCAGCTCGGTGCGGTACGGCTCGAGCCACTCGTCGAGTTCACGAAGGGGTTCGGCACGCAGGCGATACAGCCGACGCTGGGCGTCACGACGGACCTCGACGAGGCCCGCGTTGCGCAACACCTTGAGGTGTCGCGACACGCCGGGCTGATGTACACCGACGGCATCGACGAGTTCCGTCACCGAACGCTCGCCGCCGCGAACGGCATCGAGGATCCGTCGGCGAGTCGGCTCCGCGATCGCTTGCAGTACGGCCAGCTCGCTCGGCATGCTCCGAATATACGAGCCGACATATATATGTGCAAGCAGATATTCAGGAATTCCGGCCATCGTGCGATCAGTCGTTGCGCCGGCTCCCCTCATCGAACAACACCGCGTCGTGGAGCCCTCAGCTCGACGCACGACGTCAGTCGGAGGCTCGCCGGGGCGCGATCCGGTCAGATCCGTCCGACGTCGCGGCGCGGGAGCGCGACCGCGCCGATGATCACCAACGCAGCTGTCACGGCGACGAGGAGGACCACGGGGAGCAGCTCGAACGAGGCGGCGGGCAGGCGCGGTACATGTTGGAACGGGGAGAGATTCCTGGCCCACATCGGGAGGTCGAGCGCCTGGCCGAGCACGCCCAGCGCCGCTGCCGCCGCCAACGCTCCCCATGCCGCCGGCGCCCATCGTGGCGCACCGGCGCACAGCGCGAACGCCAGACCGCCGAGCACCGCGACCCCGGCCGACATCGCCGCACCGGCGGCGATCATCGCGGAGATGTACGACGCGTCGCCAAGGACGAGCGCGGCGCCGACACCCATCGCCGCCCCGCCGGCCGACATCAGCCCCACCATCGACGCCATCGCGACGATCACGTGGCTGAACGCCCAGTCGAGCCGTCCGGTCGGGGTCGCGAGGATCGGGTCGACGCGGGCCGCGGACTCCTCGGTCCGCATCCGCAGGATGGCGGCGACGACGAACCCGCCGGCGATCAGGCCGACGAAGAGCAGACCGCTCGCCAGGTACGAATCGGTGACCGAACCACCTCCGGCCTGCGCCAGCAGATCTGCCACCTCGGGGTTGTCCTCGACCATCTGCTGTGCCTCGTCGGCGATCACACCGAAGAACAGCCCGACCGTGACGGTCCCGACCGCCCAGCCGACGGCGGCGCCGCGATGCAGGCGCGCCGCCAGTGCGAGCGACGAGGTGAGGTGACGGCTCGCTTCGGCGCGGCCCGGACGCTGGGCGAGCAGTCCTCCGCCGAAGTCCCGGTGCTCGGAGAGCCGGGTCGCGATCGCCAGGAGCGAGACCGTGAACGCGACCGACACCACGACGGCACCCCAACGCTCGCCGGCGTACGGACGAACGGCCTGTGTCCAATGGATCGGCGACAGCCAACTCAGCCACGGCGCCGACACATCTCCGTAGGCGCGGATCACGAAGGCGACACCGAGCGCCGCCATCGCCATCCCCGACGCGGCTCGCGACGAAGCTGCGAGTTGTGCGGCCACGAGTGCCACCGCCGAGAACGCCATCCCCGCCGCGACGAGCCCACTCCCGAACGCAACCGCACCGAGCGCTCCGAAGCCGACGGCGACCAGCACGGCCACGACCGCCCCGGCCACGACCGACTGGGTCACGAGCAACGCCAGCAGGGCCGCCGCCGAACCGGCGTGGCGGCCCACAGGTGCCGAGCGCACCAGCTCGGCCCGCGCCGTCTCCTCCTCGAGCCGGGTGTACCGGACGGTGGCGGTGATCCCGAGGATCGCGACGAGGATGATCGTCCAGATCGCCATCTCGTTCATCAGGATCGCCCCGACGCTCGGATCGTCGAGGCCGTAGCCGGGACCGGATTGGATGACCATCGCGGCGTTGCCCCGCACCAGGCGGCCGTATTCGAGCTGCTCGGATCGGTCCCCGTAGATGCTCGACACACTCGACGACGACACCCCGACCAAGGCCGCCACTGCGGCCACCCACACGACGATCCGGATCCGGTCGCGC